>JASHQW010000158.1 GCA_030038875.1 Gammaproteobacteria bacterium
GATGATTGAGCTGCGCGTCCGCGCGCAGCGCGCGCTGCGCGCTGCCGTGGTCGAGGTAATGATCGAGCTCGAGGCGCGAGGGGAACTCGGACGAGCACAGGAGGCGCGATACCGCGAGCGCGCCGCAGGCGTTGCCGTAGCGTGCGCTCTTCTCGTGCGGCTCATTGCGCAGATACCCGAGCAGGTAGCCCGCGAGAAACGCGTCCCCGGCGCCCAGCACATTGCAGACCTCGATGTCCCTCCCGGGCACCACCAGCGCGTCCTCGATCCGCTCGGGCGTGCGGCCGGCGAACACCACGCAGCCGCGCGCGCCGCGCTTGCAGACGATCACGGCGTCCGAGCGCTCGCGAATGTGGCGCACGGCCTCGAGCGTGTCCTCCCGGCCGGCGGCGATGTGCAGCTCCTCCTCGGTCCCGACGATGAGGTCGCACTCGGGCAGCACGGCGCCGAGCGCCTCGGTCACCCGCGCGCAGCGGGCGTAGCGGCTCGCGCCCGCGCCGTGTCCGCCGATGCCCCAGAGGTTCGGCCGGTAGTCGACGTCGAGCACGACCTTGCCGCGGTGCGAGCGCGCCACATCGATCGCCTTGCGCTGGGCGCGCTCGCCCCCCGCCATGGAAAAATGGGTACCCGTCACCAGCACCGCGCGCGCGGAGGCGATGAGGCCCGCGTCGACGTCGGCGGGGCCGACGGCGCTGTCGGCGCAGTTCTCGCGGTAGAAGATGAGCGGAAAGGTCTCGCGGTCGCGGACGCTGAGGAGCACCAGCGGGGTGAGCCGCTCCGGGTCGACGTGCACGCCGCGCGTGTCGACGCCCTCGCGCTCGAGCTGCTCGCGCACGAAGCGGCCCATGGGCTCATCCCCCACCCGGGTGATCAGCGCGGCTTTCAGCCCCAGGCGCGCCGCGCCGATCGCGACATTCGCGGGGCAGCCGCCGACACCCTTGGCGAAGGTGGCGACGTCCTCGAGGCGGCTGCCGAGCTGCTGCCCGTAGAGGTCGACGCTCACCCGGCCGATCGCGACGAGATCGAGTGGCGTGGTCACGCCACCAAGAATAGCCGCAAGCGGCGCGTTAAGCGCGCCGGTGGTGCTTCAGCGCATCGCGCCCGCGAGCCCGAGGACGCAGAAGGCCAGCACGCCGATGGCCCAGGCGGCCAACGTCAGGTTCCGCCCCAAGCCGAGCAGGCGCCCGAGCCCATGGCGCGCGCCGCAATCGGGGCAACGGGGATGGGTCGCAATCTGTCGCAGGAAACGCATCACACCTTCTCCTTGGCCGCGCGGTGGTACCCGTCGCCGGGCCACTGCCGCCCGCCCTCAGGCCGCTATCGGCGGCGCCGCCGGCTCGCTTGAGCACCGAGCTCACGGTTTTTACGCTGTGCGCGCCTCCCCGGTCCATAGGGATTAATCCCATACCCCCCTACCGTATAACCCGCGGCGCACGGCGGCCGTACACTTGCCCCCGCCGGCGCGCCATCGTATCGTGGCCGGGCAGTCATGACGGCACCCCGCCACTCTCACGAGCACGTGCACGACACCGGCGCACATCACAGCCACGCGCGCGCTGACGGCCACCCTCACGACCACGGCCACGCGCATCACTCCCATGGCAGCGAGGGTGGCGAGCGGCGCCTCGGCATCGCGCTCGCGATTCTCGGCAGCTTCACGCTGGTCGAGGCGCTCGGCGGATATTTCGCCAACTCGATCGCGCTGCTCGCGGAAGCGGCGCACATGCTGGCCGACTCGGCCTCGCTGGTACTGGCGATCCTCGCCATCCGCGTCGGGCGGCGGCCGGCCAGCGCGCGGCGCACCTACGGCCACCGCCGCTACCAGCCCCTGGCCGCCTTCATGAACGGACAGCTGCTGCTGCTGCTCACGGCGTGGGTGGTGTACGAGGCGCTCATGCGGCTCGTGACCCGCCCCGAAGTCCATGGAGGATTGATGCTCGGCATCGCCCTCATCGGGGGCGCGGCGAACCTCGCCGCCTTCCTCGCGCTCTCGGGGGCACGCTCGCTCAACGAGCGCGGCGCACGGGCACATGTGCTGAGCGATCTGCTCGGTTCGGCGGCGGCGAGCCTGGCTGCGCTCGTGATCCTCGCGAGCGGCTGGAGGCTCGCCGATCCCCTGCTCTCCCTGGTCGTCTCGGCGCTCATCTTCCGCTCCGCCTGGGGACTCACGCGCGAGTCGGCGCACGTGCTCCTCGAGGGCGCCCCGGCAGGCTGTGACGAGCAGACCATCGAATCGGAGCTCCTCGGACACGTGCCCGGCCTCATCGGGGTGCACCACGTGCACGTGTGGTCGATGACCGGCGAGCGCCCGACGGTGACGCTGCATGCCAATCTCGCCACCGGCAGCCGGCACGGCGAGGCGCTGGCCGCCATCCACGCGCGGCTCGAGCAGCGGCTCGGGGTCGAGCACACCACCGTGCAGATCGAGGAGGAAGGTGACTGCGAAACCCCGCGCTGCGGGCCGCCGGGCCACCGGCACCGCCCGCCACGCTAGAATGCCGGCCCAAAGGGGGGCACTCGATGGATAACTTGCGGCGCTCTGCGCTCCTCGCCGGTGCGGCGCTTCTTGCGGCGCTCGCGGCTCCGGCCTCCGGCGGGCCACCGCCCGGGGCCGAGCTGCGCGAGGCTACCGTCGCGATCGGCTACGACGCCAAGAAGCACTGCCCGGATCTGATGCAGGCGGATGTGCAGGAACCCTCCGCGGCGCTGGTCGTGCTGGTGGTGGGCTCGAGCGGTGTGCCTTCGCAGCCTTCGATCAGGTCCTCCTCGGGGTCCGAGAGCCTCGACGCCGCGGCCTTGAGTTGCGTCATGAAGCTGCGTTTTCTCCCGGCGGTGCGCGCCGGCGAGGGCTCGCCGATGAACGCCTGGCAGGAGATCGCGTGGAAATGGGGGCGCGGGCACGTCGCGCCGAGTCCGCCTGCAGCGGGCGCAGCGCCTGGCGGCGCGACGGCGGTCATCGGTGCCACGGCCGGCGTGGCCGCTGCGGGGTCCTCCGCGCCGCACCCCGGGCCGGTCGGCGCCGAGGTGCGGGTGTGCGCCGATGAGAGCGGCAAGCTCACGCAGGACCCGGTCATCACCCGCTCCTCGGGCGACGCGGGCCTCGACGAGGCGGCGCTCAGAATCGCCCGGTCCGGGGCACCCTACTATCGGCCCGCCGGCACAACCGCGGTAACCGGGTGCGCGCAGCTTGCGATAAAGTTCGAGACCAAATGAGCGCCTCACCGCAAGTCGCTTCGGTGCAGAGCGAGGCCCAGCGCCGCGGGCGCATCGATCTCGCCGCCTGTCACCGCCTGGCTGCCCACTTCGGCTTCAACGAGGGCATCGACAACCACATGACGATGCTGGTGCCGGGCTTTACCGACCGGTTCTATCTCGCGCCCTTCGGGCTCCTGTGGTCGGAAGTGAGGGCGAGCGCTCTGCTCGAGGTCGATTTCACCGGCCGGCTCCTCGCCGGCCACGGGCTCGTCGAGGACACCGCGCTCTATATCCACGCCTCTGCCCACCGGCTCGGCTCCCAGCCGCGCTGCGTATTGCATACGCACATGCCCTATGCGACCGCGCTCGGCATGCTCGCCGACCCGCGCCTCGAGACCGCCTCGCAGAGCGCCATCGGCTTCCACGGCGATATCGCCTACGTCGATTACAACGGCCTCGCGCTCGACTTTGCCGAAGGCGAGCGCCTGGCGCGCGCGCTCGGCGGCAAGTCGGTAGGGATGCTGCGCAATCACGGCGTGCTGGTGACGGGAGACTCGGTGGCCCAGGCCTTCGAGCGGCTGTACTTCCTCGAGCGCGCCTGTCACGTACAGGTCCTGGCGCTCGCGACCGGGCGCCCCCTGGGCGTTCTGCCCGAACCGGTGGTACGCGCGACGCTCGCTCAGTTCGCCGGCTGCGGCAGCGTCGGCGGTCAGGATCGCGCGCAGCTGCACTTCGAGGCGCTCAAGCGCATGCTGGATCGTCAGCTCGCGGATTACGCGAGTTGACGGAGGCCGGGACAGCCGCCGCCCTCGGCGCCCGCGCGCGCTGGACGATCGTAGGCCTGCTGGCCGCGGCGCTCTTCATCAACTACGTCGATCGCGGCGCGGTGCCGACGGCCGCGCACCTGATTCAGGACGATCTCGGCTTCTCGCCGCAGCAGCTTGGCTTGCTGATGTCGGCGTTCTGGTGGTTGTACGCGCTGCTGCAGTTCCCGGTCGGCTGGCTCGTCGAGCGCTTCGGCGCGCAGCGCCTCCTCGCCGCGGGGCTCGCGCTCTGGGCCTGCGCCACCATGCTGGTCAGCGTCGTGCATTCCTTCGCGGCGCTCCTCACGCTGCGCCTGCTGCTCGGCGTCGGCGAGAGCGTCGGTTTCCCTTCCGTGTCGAAGCTCCTGGCGACGGTGGTACCGGTGAGGAGCCTCGGTCTCGCCAACGGCATCGTGGCGTTCGGCTACCTCTTCGGGCCCGCGGTGGGCTCGTTGGTCGGCGGGATGCTCATGGCGCGCTACGGCTGGCGCAGCAGTTTCTGGGTCTTCGGGGCCCTGTCGCTGCTGTGGCTCCTGCCCTGGTCGCGTGTGCGGCTGCCGGCGCAGGCGGTCACGGCGAGCGCGGGCGCCGATCCACCGATGCGCGCGCTCCTCGAGCGGCCCGAGCTCTGGGGCACGAGCCTCGGGCTCTTCTCGGTCAACTACGCCTTTTATTTCACCCTGACCTGGCTGCCCTTCTACGTGGTGCGCGAGCACGGCTTCTCGACCGAAAAGATGGCGGGGTTCACCTTCCTCGCCTACGTGGTGCACGCGGTGAGCGGACTCGTCGCGGGCTGGCTCATTGACCGCGTGGTCGCGCGCGGTAAGCACGCCAGCCTCGCCTACAAGGCCGTCATGGGCACCACTCACGTCGGCTTCGTCGCCTGCATGGTGTGCATCGCGCTGGCGCCCGCCCCGTGGGCGCTCGGCGCGATCTTCGTCTACCAGGTCCTCGACGGCGCCAACTCCCCCGGCGTCTTCGGGATCCCGCAGATTCTCGCGGGCCCGGGCGCCTCCGGCCGTTGGGTCGGGATCCAGAACGGCATCGGCAACTTCGCCGGCGTGATCGCCCCGATGCTGACCGGGTTTCTGATCGGCGCGACCCATCACTTCACGGCGGCCTTCCTGGTCGCCGCGGCCGTCAGCGTCCTCGGAGTGGTAGGCTGGGTGTTTATGATTCCGAAGGTCGTCCCGCTCGAGTGGCCCGAGCGCGGTACCCGGGACACGCCGGGCCCGGCGGGGAGCTCTCCCTCGGTGGCGTAGCGCTAAGGCGGCATGCAACCCCTCGGGCCCATTCTCGACACGCTCGAGTCCTTTTACGGCGAGCTCTCTCCCGGCTTCCCGGTCGATCCGTACCTCTTTCTCATCTGGTGGCATTGCGGATACCCGCCGAGCGAAGAGCGCTGCAACCGCGGGTGGGAAGCGCTCACCGCGGCGGTCGGCCTGAGCCCCGCAGAGCTCGCCCCCGCGAGGTCCACGACGCTCGCGCGGGCGCTGAAGGCCGGTGGCATGGTCCCGGAGCTGCGCGCGGCCCGCCTGAAGAGCATCGCGCGCTGTGTTGAGGAAGAGTACGCGGGCGACTTGCGCGCAGCGCTCGCGGCGGCCGGTGAGGCCAAGGCGAGCAAGCTACTCAGGAAGTTCCCGGGCATCGGCGCTCCCGGCGCCGACCGCATCCTGCTCTTCAGCGGCCTCGCGCCGGCGGCGGCCGTGCCGTCGAATAGCCCGCACGTGCTGGTGCGCATCGCGTCGGGACGCGAGGCAACGAAGTACACCGCGACCTATACGCAGGCGCGGCAGCTGATCGAGGCGCAGCTCCCCGCGCGCGTTCCCGTGCGCGCGCGCGCGTACCTGCTGTTGCAGCGACACGCACGGGAGCGATGCAGAGCTAAGAACCCGAGGTGCGGCGAATGTCCGCTCTCCGGCACCTGTGCGTACTTCGCGAGCCTCGCGCGCGGCCTGAAGCCGCGCGTGCACTCTGCCCCGCCACGCCTGAAACGCTGAGGCCCAGCAACCAAGCTGATGTCCGGCGAAATCGCTCCCTGCTGCGCAGCCGGCGAAAGCCGCGCCTTTCGCCGGCGAAAATCGAAGTGATGTCCGGCGAAATCGCTTCCTGCGATTTCGCCCAATTAACGCAGAATCACCACCGCGATCCACATCTGCATCGCGAACCCGACGACGAATGCGAGCGTCCGCACCCAGGGCACCCCCAGCGTGTAGGCCAGCGCGTGCACGACGCGCGCCCAGAAGTACACCGCGGCGGCGGTCGCGACCGCCGGATCGTGGATGCCGGCGACGCACGCCACCAGCACCAGGGCCGCGAATACCACCAGGTTCTCGACCGCGTTGTAGTGCGCGGCCTTCAAGCGCTGCGCCCATCGGGCGAGCGGCTTCGGGTTCTCTGGATAGCCGACCGCGTCGGTTAGGCCGCGCACCATGATCTCGTTGAGAATGTAGGGCACCCACAGAAGTCCCGTCAGCGCCGCGACCAGCGCCAGGTACCTGAGCTCCGGGTTCATTGTTCTCCCCTCCGCGGCGGTTTCGGGCCCGCCTTCGGGCACCGGAGTCTACGCTTCTTCGATATCGATTAGACTGCCGCTGAGCATCAGGGAGCCTCCCCATGAGTCAGTTTCCCGAAGACATCTACACCGAGCAGGAAGCCGACCCCGATACCCTCGCGAACTTAGGTCCGCTGCGCCGGCTGGCCGGCACCTGGGAGAGCCACGCCGGCATCGACGTCAATCCCAAGCCCGAGGGGCCGCAGCGCCGCGAGTACAGCGAACGGATCGTGCTCGAGCCGATCGACGCTCAGTCGAACGGACCGCAGCTCTTTTACGGCCTGCGCTATCACACTCGCATCCTGGCCTCCGACGAGGATGCGACCTTTCACGATCAGACCGGTTACTGGCTGTGGGAGCCGGCGACGGGGCTGGTGCTGCAGACGCTCAGCATCCCGCGCGGCCAGGTGGCGATCGCCGCCGGGCACGCGACGGCGGAGGCGACCGAGCTCGTGCTCACCGCGCAGCGCGGCCAGACCGAATACGGCATCTGCTCCACGAGCTTTCTCGAATACGCCTTCCGCACCGACTCGTACCGCATCGAGGTCGTCTTCAATCCCGACGGCAGCTGGAGCTACGTACTCGACACGATGCTCAAGGTGCGCGGGCGCGAGGAGCCCTTTCTGCACCGCGACCGCAATACGCTCGTGAAGGTCGCCGAGCCCAGGCCCAATCCGCTCGCGCTGCTGCGCGGCAAGGGCTAGTGCCGACCGAGTAATGTCTGCGGAAATTGCCGCAGGCAATTTCCGCCAATCAACTACCCGGGCTCGCGCCCGCGAAGCGGACCGCCGTGGCGCCGGTGATCGGTCCCGTGGTCGCCGAATCGCTCACGTAGAGCTCGACCGCGCGCTCGAAGCGCAGGTCACCCTGCACCACCGCACCCGGCCCGATCACGATGCGCGGCTTGTGCGTGCTGAAGTTGAACCAGCCGCCGCCGCCGCGGCTGACGATGATCCCGCCCTCGACGTGCGAGCCGCCGCCGATATTGATGTCGCCGTCCACGGTGTGCAGCCCGCCGGCCACGTGGGCGTCGTTGAGGGCAATGCGGCCGTTCACGTTCGACAGCGGGCCGCCGACGTCGGCGCCGTTCTTGAGTGTCATCGAGCCGTTCACCGTGGTCACGTCGCGTACGACGTGTGCCCCCTCGCCGAGGGTGATCGAGCCGTTCACCGTGCCGACGGTGTCGGCGGTCGCGTGCGCGCCGAGCGCCACCGAGCCGTTCACGGTGCCGGCGCTGGCGACCGTCGCATTGTCGTCAATGCGGATCGAGCCGTTGACGGTGGCCACGGCGCCGCTGCGGGTCCCGGCGGGCACGTGGATCGAGCCGTTGACGGTGTTTGCCCCGCTGCCGTCCGCGGTGACGTCGCCGCTCGGCATGTTGTAACAGCCCGCGAGGGTCAGCAGCGCGGCGAGCGGAAAGTAGCGTCGCATGGCGATCCTCCTTGGCGTCAGAGGAAACTACCGCCGCCGCCACCCCCTGTCCACCCCTTGAGACCACCGGCTGCCGCGCCCGCCGCTCCATCGGCCGCTGCGCGCGGCTTCAGCGCAGCTGAGCGGCGGCGCCGCGCGCCGGACGCTGCCGCTCCATGCCGCGGAACTCGACGAAGGCGGTCATGCGCTCCCAGAGGTAATCGCCGTAGAGGAACGGCTCGAAGCTCGCCGCCTCATCGAGCGGCAGCGGGCGGATCTCGGCGTCGGCGCGCGCCTCGTAGAAGAACGGAATCGAGTAGCGCTCCTGCGCGCCACCGATCACCCGGTGCTCCGTGGCGCGGATACGGCCGCCGCTCCAACGCTCGAGCACCTGGCCGAAATTGACCGCCAGCGCCCCTTCGACCGGCGGCACGTCGACCCATGGGCCGCCGCGGCTGCGGGCCTGCAGTCCCGGCACGTCGTCCTGGGCGAGCAGTGTCAGAAATCCGGAATCGGTGTGCGGGGCGCCGGTCAGATAGCGTCGCTCGCCCCGGTGCTCGACCCACACGGCCGGATCGGCGCCTGCGAGCTCGGCGG
>JASHQW010000159.1 GCA_030038875.1 Gammaproteobacteria bacterium
CTGGCGCGCAGCTCGCTGTAGCGGTCGGCGCGCTTCAGCCATACGCCCGAGATGAGCTCGAGCAGCTCCTCGTCGCTCGCGCCGCCCCGCAGCGCATCGCGCAGACTCGTGCCGTGAGTGGCGAACAGGCAGGTGTAGAGCATGCCGTCGGAGGAGAGTCGCACACGCGAGCAGTCGCCGCAGAAGGGCTGCGACACCGAGGAGATGAAGCCGACCTCTCCCTGGCCGTCCGCGAACGCGTAGCGCTCGGCCACCTCGCCGCGGTAGGTGGGCTCGAGCGAAGTGAGTGGCCAGCGTGAGGCGATGCGCGCCGCGAGCTCCTTCGACGGCACCACCAGCTCCGAGCGCCAGTGATTGCGGTTGCCGACGTCCATGTACTCGATGAAGCGCACGATCACACCAGTGCCGCGAAAGCGCTCGACGAGCTCGAGCACGGTGTGGTCGTTGACCCCGCGTTGCACCACCGCGTTGATCTTGATGGGCTCGAGTCCCGCGCGGTGCGCATGCTCGATGCCGTCGAGCACCTCGGCGGGACTGCCGAAGCCGCCGCTCATGCGCGCGAACACCGCCGGATCCAGGCTGTCGAGGCTCACCGTGATGCGCTTGAGTCCCGCGGCCTTGAGCTCGCTCGCGTACTTTCCGAGCAGCACCCCGTTGGTAGTGAGCGCGACGTCCTCGACACTCGGGATGGTGGTCAGGTCGCCGATCAGGTCGGTCAGGTTGGCGCGCAGCAGAGGCTCGCCCCCGGTGAGGCGCAGCTTCCTTACGCCGAGCTGAACGAACAGGCGCGCGAGCCGCACGATTTCATCGAACGACAAGCGTTCGTGCGAGCCGAGAAAGCGGTATTTCTCGTGGTAGGTCTCGCGCGGCATGCAGTACGGGCAACGGAAGTTGCAGCGGTCCATCACCGAGATGCGCAGGTCCCGCATCGGGCGCGCCCGTGTATCCCGGGGCGCGGGCCGCCGGGCAAGGGGAACGATGACTTCCGAAAGAGACATCGCTTAAGTATGGGACGGCAGGCGGGCGCTGGCTATCGGCGGAAAGGGGGAGTCCGGGCGCGGCCTTTGACGGGCCTTACGACCAGCGCAGCAGCCGCGTGACGAAGCCCTTCTTGTAGGTATTCGGCCCGGGCGGCAACTCGACGAAGCCGTCGGTGCCGGCCAGAGCCGTGAAGTCGCCCGAGCCGTTGGTGGGGGCGGGCATTGCCCAGGGGCGTCCCCAATCGTCCTGCTCGATCCGCACCGGCATGAAGTGCGTGAGCGGCGGAGTGACCGTGACGGGCGCGCCGAGCGCCAGCCGTTCCGGCGGCAGTGGCTGCTGGCCGAGGCTCGCGAACAGCGCCGGCAGCACGTAGCGGCTGAGGCATACCAGCGTCGAGACCGGATTGCCCGGGAGCCCGAAAACGGCAGCCCCCGAGGGCGCCACTCCGAACCACAGCGGCTTGCCGGGCCGCTGCGCGACCTTATGAAAGATCGCATGCACGCCGAGCTCTTCCAACACCTGAGGCACGAGGTCGAATTTGCCCATGGAGACGCCGCCGGAGAGGACCAGCACGTCATGGGTCTCGAGATGGAATCTGAGCCGCTCGCGCAGCTCCTCCGCGTCGTCCTGGATGTGATCGTCCGCCACGCGCTGGAAGCCGTGCTCGCGCAGCGCGCTCACGATGGCATAGGCGTTGGAGCGCCTCACCTGGTGGGCGAGCACCGGCTCGCCGGGCTCGATGAGCTCATTGCCCGTCGAGATGACGGCCAGCATCGGCTGGCTGCTCACGCGGATACGCGCCATGCCGGCGGAGGCCGCGATGGCGATCTCGGGGGCGTGCAACCGCGTGCCCGCCGAGACGAGCAAGGTCCCCTGGCGAGTGTCGCTGCCGCGCCGGTGCACGTTCTGCCACGGCTCGACGCGTACCGCGGCGCCGAACACCGCCTCGCCGTCGGTCACCGTGAGATCCTCGACGGGCACGACGCAGTCGCAGCCTGCCGGCAGAACCGCACCGGTCATGACGTCGATGCACGCGGTATTCGCGGCGAGGGTGAGTGGCGGGTCGCCCGCAGCCTGCGTCGCCTGCACGCGGAACGCGCGCCTGCCGTCGGCCACGGCGCGGCTGTCGAGCGCGATGCCGTCCATGGCCACCCGGTCGAACGGCGGCTGGTCACGCTCGGCGTAGATGTTCTCGCGCAGCACGCCGCCGGCGCACTGCGTGAGCGGCAGCGACTCGATCGGCAGGCACTGCAGATGCTGCCCGATCCGCGCGTCGGCTTCAGCGGGCGTGAGCACTGCTTCGCTACTTCTTGGCGTCCGCAGCCTTGGCCTTGAAGACCTTCACCTGCTCGTTGAAGCGGTCGGCGACGCTCTGCAGCTGATCGATGGCGGCGTTGTGCTTCTGCGTCTCGACGCGCTGCATGTCGGCCTTCTGCTCCGGCTTGAGCTTGTCGCCGCCCGCGGCGATCTTGTCCTCGACCTCCTTGTCGATGCACGCCACGTACTCGTTGACGGCCTTGTTGTAGTCGGAGACCGTCTTCTGCCCGGCGAGCATGTCTTGGAGCGTGGCCGTGGCTCCGTCCGGGAGTTTGTCGGGGGCAGCGGGGTAGGGGCAGTCGGCGTAGGCCGCGCCGGCCGAGAGCACCGTCGTGGCCGCGAGGGCAGGCAGAACTTTCATACGTTGTATCCCGCACCGGTTGAAAAGGACCGCTATCTTAGCGTCAGCTCCGGTCGCCCCGGAAGCAGTCGCGGGCATGATCGTCGACGACCCCGACAGCCTGCAGATAGGCGTAGATGATGGTGGTGCCGACGAAGCGGAAGCCGCGCCGCACGAGATCGCTCGAGACGCGGTCGCTGAGGGCGGTGCGCGGCGGGAGCCTCCGGCCGCGGCGGCGGGTGACGACCGGCGTGTCGCCGACGAAAGCCCAGAGGTAGCGGTCGAAGGAGCCGAACTCGCGCTGCACGGCGAGGAAGGCGCGCGCGTTGGTGACCGCGGCGGCAATCTTCAAGCGGTTACGCACGATGCCGGCGTCACGCAGCAGTGCGGCGCGGCGCCGCGCATCGAAGCGCGCCACCTTGCGCGGATCGAAGCGCGCGAACGCGCGACGGTAGGCGGCGCGCTTGCGCAGGATCGTCGACCAGGAGAGGCCGGCCTGCGCGCCCTCGAGGATCAGCATCTCGAACAGCCGCCGGTCGTCGTGCACCGGGCGGCCCCACTCCTCATCGTGATAGCGCTGCGATTCGGCATCCGCATCGCGCGCCCAGCGGCAGCGCGGCCTGTCGGATTCATCAATGGGAGTTAATGTGCGCATGCCCCTCTCTCCAGCGGTTAGACTAACCGACATCCGTGAAGCGTCTGTTTCCCGCCGCCGTCGCCGGCCTGTGCTGCGCGCTCCTGCCCGGCCTGCGCGTGGCGCATGCCCAGGCCGGCCCACCCTATATCACCAACGATCCCGGAACGCCCGGCAACGGCAACTGGGAGATCAACCTGGCCTCGATGACGACTCGTTCGGCCGGTGTGACCGCCTGGCAGATTCCGCAGATCGATCTCAACTTCGGGCTCGGCGACCGCATTCAGCTGACCTACGAGATTCCGTACGTGGTGCAGGGCTCGAGTGACGCGCCCCAGGCGAGCGGCTGGAGCAATGCCTATCCGGGCATCAAGTGGCGCTTCTTCGATCAAGGCGCGGGCGGCTGGCAGATGTCGATCTTCCCGCAGTTCGAGACTGCAGGCTCAGCAAGCGCGCAGGGCAAGGGGATCGCCGCGGAAGGCTCACGCTTCCTGTTGCCCTTCGAAGTCGCGAAATCGGTCGGGCCGCTCGACCTCGACTTCGAGGCGGGCTACTACTTCGCGCACCGCGGGCCCGCGGAGCGCATCCTCGGCTTTGTCGCCGGCCACAGGTTCACGCCGCGCCTGGAGCTCGACGTCGAGCTCTACAACGATCACGCCATGGGAGCACTGCCCGATTTCACGACCCTCGCCGTCGGCGGACGCTATCGGCTCGGCCGCGGGTTCATCCTGCTGTTCATGGCCGGACGCAGCATCGCGAACTCGAGGGGAGAGATCGACTTCATGAGCTACCTCGGGGTGCAGATATTATTGAGCGACTACGGGCTGCATCTCGAGAAGGAAGGCTCCGAATGACGAGCGCCATCCGCTACGACCGCGGCGCCATCGCCTTTCACTGGAGCATGGCGGCGCTGGTCGTGATCGTCGGCGTGCTCGGGCTGCTGCACGATTCGTGGCCGAAGGGCACGCAGAGCTTCTGGATCAACATCCATGCGCTCTGCGGCCTGGCGCTCTGGGTGCTCCTCATGGCGCGGTTCTGGTGGCGCAGCACCCACTCACCTCCGCCGCTGCCGGCCGAGGCGGGCGCGCTCGCGCGGGCGCTGGCGCGCCCGGTGCACCTGCTGATGTACGCGCTGCTGTTTGTCACACCGATCCTCGGCATCGTCACCTTCACCTGGCACGGGCGCGTGTTCGACTTCGGGCTCTTCCAGGTGGACTTCGGGGTGCGGAAGAACCGCGCGATCTTCCATCCGACGGAGGACCTCCATGGCTATCTGGCGTACACGCTGTTCACGATCGCAGGGCTCCACGCGCTCGCCGCGCTCTGGCATCAGCTCGTGCGCCGCGACCGGATGTTGTCGCGGATGTGGCCGTGATCCGGTCAGAGGGGACCGTAGATCGCCCGGACCAGATCGAGCACCAGCGCGTTCACCAGCTCCGCGTTGATCTCTGCGGCCGGGTAATCGCCGACCGCGTTGCTGCCGTGGGCGTCGGCGGTATTGCGCTCAAAATGGATCCGCCGGGTCTGCCGATCCGGCCGGGCACGGAGGTACGGGTAACCCCCGAAGCCGTGACCGAGGCGCGCATGTCTGCTCACCGGGATATCGATGCGCGCGCTGCTTTCATCGCTCAGCACTTTCGCCGCCACACCCCGCTGGTGGAGTGCCTGCGCCATCTGCTCGAGAGCAGGTGTGATGACGCTGGCCAGGCAAGCCGCGGCGGCTTGAGCGAAATTCTCCTCGGCCGCCGGCTTGCCGGCCGTTTCATCGCGCGTCTGCGCGAGGCGCGCCCTGTGGTGGGCGAAGATGGCGTCGAGCTCCTGCTCGATGTCTTTGGCCATAGACGCTAGCTTATATCGCTACGGGGGTGCTGACTCTGACGACCGCGCGCGATGGTCGCCTGTCGAGCGGACCGGTCGCTCAGTTGGAAGCGTGCGCGCTGGACGGCGCCGGCGAGCTCCGGGCCCGGAACCGCCCGCCTCCCCGGCCTCGCGCGACAGGCGCAGCGTGCGCGGCGCTGGCACGACCTGATGCGGCGGGTGGGCGCGCGGCGGCGTACCTGAGCAGCCCGAAGGCGCGGCCAAAAGAATAGAGCGCCGCGAGGGCGAGGAACGAGGCGACCCAGGGATGGGCGTCGACTTTCCAGCCCGCGATAGCGACGAGGAGCAGCGCCCACACGAAGAGCACAGCCCGGGGACTCACGGGCACACGTTCTGCGCCAACGCGGGTCCGCGGCAGACGTACGTATTCATGCCACAGCGCCACGACTCCGAGCACACCCCAGGCAGCCATGCCGAGCACAAATGCGTTTCGGGCGTCCCAGTGACGGTAAAGCTGCGCTGTGAGGACGAGCAGGTAGGCCGCGGCCACGATCGCGCCGGGCAGGATGCCGATCAGGGCGACAGCTCGTATGCCGAGCTGGACGACCGCACGGTAGTTGCTCATCTGCGAACCTCCGGGGGCGGACCCGTCAGTCGTCCGCCCGTGCTTCGCCACGCTCTTTTGACAGCGCCGGAGCCGAGGGGTGCCT
>JASHQW010000160.1 GCA_030038875.1 Gammaproteobacteria bacterium
TTCGGCGCCGGCTTCACCGGCGGCTTCGCCTACGTGCTCGATCTCGAGCGCAACTTCGTCGACCGCTACAACCACGAGCTCATCGACATCAGCCGCATCCACCCGGAAGCGATGCAGTCGCACGTGCAGCATCTCGAGGCCCTGCTCGAGCGGCACGTGGCCGAGACCGGGAGCGTCTGGGCCACGGAGATCGTCAACGACCTGCGCACCTATCTGCCGAAATTCTGGGTGGTGAAGCCGAAGGCGGCCTCGATCGACTCGCTGATCGAGAACCTGCGGCGCGCGGCCTGAGCGGTCCGCACCCGAAGCGCGCATGGCCGACAAGAACCTGCAGTTCCTCGATATTCCGCGGGCCGATCCGGCCAAGAGCCCCGTGGAAGCGCGCGTCAGGCACTTCCGTGAGATCTACGCGCCCTACGATGCGGCCGGCGCCGCCAGCCAGGCCGGGCGCTGCCTCGCCTGCGGCAATCCCTTCTGCGAATGGAAGTGCCCGGTCCACAACTACATTCCCAACTGGCTGAAGCTCATCGAGGAGGGCAACCTCCTCGAGGCGGCGGAGCTCTCCCACAAGACCAACTCGCTGCCCGAGATGTGCGGCCGCATCTGTCCGCAGGACCGCCTGTGCGAGGGTGCCTGCACACTGAACGACGGCCTGGGCGCCGTCACCATCGGCGCGATCGAGAAGTACATCACCGACGAGGCCTTCAGGCGCGGCTGGAAGCCCGACATGAGCCACGTGCGCCACGCCGACAAGCGTGTCGCGATCGTGGGCGCAGGGCCCGCGGGTCTCGGCTGCGCCGATATCCTGGTGCGCAACGGCGTCAGGCCGGTGGTCTTCGACCGCCACCCGCGCATCGGGGGGCTCCTCACCTTCGGCATTCCGCCCTTCAAGCTCGAGAAGGAGGTGGTGGAGAAGCGCCGCGAGATCATGGAGGGCATGGGCGTCGAGTTCCGCCTGAACTGCGAGGTCGGCACCGACGTCCCCTTCGGCTCGCTCCTCGAGGAATACGATGCGGTGTTCCTCGGCATGGGGACCTACACGGCGGTCAAGGGCGGGTTTGCCGGCGAGGAGCTGCCGGGCGTGCACGAGGCGCTGCCCTATCTCATCTCCAACATCCGGCACGAGCTCGGATTTGCGGACGCCGCGCGCACGCTCGTCAGCATGGCGGGCAAGCGCGTCGTGGTGTTAGGAGGGGGCGACACCGCCATGGACTGCAACCGCACCGCGGTGCGCCAGGGGGCGGAGTCGGTCACCTGCACCTACCGGCGCGACGAAGCCAACATGCCGGGCTCGCGGCGTGACTACCGCAACAGCCGCGAGGAGGGTGTCGAGTTCCTCTTCAACCGCCAGCCGATCGAGATCGTGGGCGGCGAGCACGTCGAGGGCGTGAAGCTCGTCGAGACGGCGCTCGGGGCGCCCGATGCGCGCGGCCGGCGCGTACCGCAGCCGATCCCGGGGAGCGAAGAGATCGTGCCGGCGGATGCGGCCATCATCGCTTTCGGCTTCCTGCCGAGCCCGCCCGACTGGCTCGCCGACTACGGCATCCGCCTGCACGACAACGGCCGCGTGCGCGTCGCGGCGGGACAAAACAACGCGTTCCAGACCACCCACCCGAGGGTCTTCGCCGGCGGCGACATGGTGCGCGGCTCGGACCTGGTGGTGACCGCAGTGTTCGAGGGGCGGGAAGCGGCGCGCGGGATTCTCAATGCTCTTGGAATAGGATAGACACGGCTCCTGAGCCGAATGCCGTAAATCCCCGGTAACTCGATCGCGCTTCGGTGCTGCGCAATGCCGGAGTCAGGGCGCGAAAAAAACCCCGCTCCTGAGAGCGGGGCTTTCATTTCTCTTCATCTCGTCAACGACCCGGTGGATCGCTGTCAGCTACCGCCCGTGCACCCGTACTCCGAGCTGCAAAACGAGCCCGGCACTGGCTCACCGGCATGTCGCGTCGTCACGAGCATCTAAACTTCCCGGCTGAAACGTCTGGAGCGCAGCTCCGGCTTCTATCGCGAGGCCCGCATGGTTCTCCACGCGTCGTATCGTTCCTGACAGTGCTAAAAGTTAGCTCCTGCCTTACCCGTGCCCGCGTCGATCCCCGTGTTTTCTCTTTTTTCGATCCTTTCAGCTGTTTTGCTTGTACGCATCACCGCCGCAACGACCGCTCCCTGAGGAGGCTGAAAAATCTTTTACGGACGGTGCTTTCCGTATGGAAATTATACCCATTCCAAGGAAAAACACCATGTGGCAGAGAACCGACAGCTTAAAGGGGCAGCCGGACGGAGAACCGCACCCCCCCGCCCTCCGGGAGGTCTTCCGCAGAGGCCAAACCCCCGTGGAACTCGGCGATCAGCCGCACGATGTAGAGCCCGAGGCCAAAGTGCGGGCGGTTATCACCCTCGCTGCGGGATTGCCACAGTGACTCGAAGAGCCGCCCGGGAGCCTCGGACGGGAGCGGGGGGCCCGGGTTCTCGACCTCGAGCACCGCGGCCTGCGGCGTGACCAGCAGCCGCACCGTGATCGTGGACCCCGGCGGACTGAAATCGACCGCGTTGTCGATGAGCTTGTCGAGCATCTGCACGATGAGGTCCGGGGCGCCGTCCATCATCACGGGACCGGCCGCGAGCTCGGCGGTGAAGCGCCGCTCGGGGAAGGCGCCGCGGTACGCCGCGACCGCCGATTCGATGAGCGGCACGAGGTTGAAACGGCTGCGCTCCGCGCCCCCGATCGCCTCCTCGACGCGCGTTGCTGCGCCCATGGCGACGAGGATGGCGTTCAACCGCTCGCTCCCCTGGCGGGCGCGCTCGAGATAGGTGCGGGCCGAGGCTCCCACCTGCTCGGCCTCGAGGTTCTCGAGGGAGGAGCGCACGATGGTGAGCGGGGTGCGGATCTCGTGGGCGAGCTTGCCGGCGAGCGAGCGCAGGTAACCCGTGTACTCGTTGAGGCGCCCGAGGAGACTCGAGAAGCTGCGCGCTACGTCGCCGAGCTCATCGCGCGAGTCGGTGTCGGGGAAGCTCGCGATGAGTCCCGTGCGGGTGAGCGCCGACTCGCTCGCCTGACGCAGCCGCGACAGGCGCAAAGCCAGCCAGGCGGCGAACGCGAACATGGCGATCACGACCACGATCGAGGTCGCGAGCGTGAAGTTGAGCATGCGGGTGAGGGCGCGATCGCGCAGGCGCAGCCAGCGGTCGGGCGTCTGCGTCACCTCGAGAGTGCCTATCACCTGGGCGTGCCCGCGGTCGTAGATCGGCACCTGCGCCTCGATCGGCGGCACCGTCCCCGGCTGATCGACGAAGCGGCGGTAGAGCCGCGCGATCAGGGGCGGTGCGGGCGCGAGCTCCGCGACGCGCTTCAGCGCATCGACGCGCGCCAGCACCTGGCCGGCGGGGGTCGACACGGCGAGCTTCAGTCCCGGCTGCGAGAACTGCGCGAGGTAGGTCGTGAGCTCGGGTGCGGCCACGATCAGACGGCCGACGGTGCGCAGATCATCGGGATGGAGACTGCCGTAGCTCACCGGGATGGCGCCGCGCGCGTCGCGATCGTCGACGAGCACGCCGAAGCTTGCACCGAGCATGGAGAGCGGCACCCGCAGCTCGAGCCGGTAGCCGCCGGGGGCGAGCTGCCAGGCGCCGCGGATGCGCGGCTCGAGCTCGGCGAGCTGCTGGCCGTATTCGCCGGTCTCGATGTAGCGTGCCGTGACCGCGCCCGGCCCGGTCGCCGCGATGAACACCTCCCGCTCGGTGCCCTCCGGATCCTGGAAGCCGAGCCAGATGCGGTCGCCGGTGCTGCGCGCATCGAGCGGGCTCGCGCCGGGCGCGTCGAACACCGGGTGCTCGTCGTGGACGTCGAGCAGCAGGTAGAGCACCCGCTCGAACACGCCGCTGAGCACGCCGAAACGGTGCGCGGGGTCTTTCTCGTACCAGGCCCAGGCTCGCGGGTCCCGCGGCCAGTCCTCCGAATAGCCGTCGACCAGCGGAGCGGCGGTGAGCGCCAGGGGCTTCAGGTCATAGGGCCCAGCCTTGAGGAGCGCCGCGGTATCCTGCGACTCGGCGCCGGCCGGCGCGCGGTACAGCAGATCCACCCGCCCCTCGAGCGAGGTCGCCAGCGTCTCGGCGACCGACTCGAGCGAGGTCTGCTCGCCCTCGCGCAGCGCCGACTCCATCTCGCGCGCGTAGCGGCAGCCCGCCCACGGCAGCACCAGGGTGAGGAGGCCCAGCAGCAGCAGCTTCAACCGCAGCGACATCGTCGGGACGCTACTCGACCCAGCGATAGCCCATGCCGTAGACGGTCTGCACTGCGTCGAAGTGCGGATCGACGCCCTGGAACTTGCGGCGGATGCGCTTCACGTGCGAGGTGATGGTGTTGTCGTCGAGCACGACGTTGGCGGCGTCCATGAGCTGCTGGCGGTTGCGCACATGGCCGGGATGGCGGGCGAGGGCGTGCACGATCCAGAACTCGGTGAGCGACAGCAGCACTACCTTGCCGTCCCACTGCGCCTGCATGCGCTCGGTGTCGAGCGTCAGCGGGCCGCGCCGCAGCACGTCGCCCGCCTGCTCGGGCTTGCGCAGCGCATCGACGCGGCGAAACAGCGCATTCACGCGCGCCGAGAGGTGCGCGAGGCTCAGGTCCTTGGTGAGGAAGTCGTCGGCACCGAGGCGCAGTCCCGAGACGGCGTCGAGCTCGCTGTCGCGCGCGGTGAGAAAAATGATCGGCAGCGCCGGCGCGAGCGCACGCAGCTGCCGGCACAGCTCGAAGCCGCCCTCGGGCTCGTCCTCGAGCGAGATGTCGATGACGGCGAGATCCGGCAGGCGCGCTGCGAAGGCGCTCATGGCCTGCGCACGGTTGGCGTAGGTACGCACCGCATAGCCCTCGCGCGCGAACGCGGCCGCGTAGTTGTCGCGGATGGCCGCTTCATCCTCGACGATGGCGATCAGGCGCTTCATGACACCAACAGGCTACCGCCGCTGCGCGGCCGGTTAAAGCGGTCCAGGTCACTAATTGCGCGCCGCGCGCGCGCCGCCACATTTCGCCACGATTCGCCGCCCGCGCGCCCGATTGGCGCCGCCGCGGAAGCAGAGCGTGCGGGCGAAATACACGTCATGGACGCACCTCGCACCCAGCCCGCGACCGACGCGCCGCCTGCAGCTTCCCGCTGGCAGGGCCTCGTCAACTGGCTGGCGCTCCTCATGCTGCTGGCCGGCAGCGTGGTGTGGCCGCGCTGAAGCGCGTAACGTTGAGCCGCTGCCCCGGTACGTGCTAGGTTGTCCGGCGTTCCAAGCGCCGGACGCGCTGGTGTTGGATCCACCAGGAGCAGTCGCAACCACAAGAAGCAAAGCGCCGCGACCCGCCCGCCACTGCGATGGCACCGCCACGAGGGGAAAGCTCATGTTCACCCAAGTACTCGACCCGCTCGGCAACCTGACGCTTACGTGCCTCGTGGCACTGATCCCGGTAGTGTCGCTGCTCGTCATGCTGGCCGTGTTCCGCTGGCCGGCGTGGCTCGCGACACTCATCGGCTCAGTGATCACCTTCGTGCTCGCGCTGTGGGTATGGAGGATGCCCGTGGACCAGGGCTCGCATGCCTACGTTTATGGCGCCGCGACCGGCGTGTGGAACGTCGACTGGATCACCTTCTGGGGAATGATGCTCTTCAACACGCTGTCGGTGAGCGGGCTGTTCGAGAATTTCCGCCGCTGGCTCATCAGCAAGGGCAGCCTCGACGTGCGCGTCCAGACGATTCTGTTCGCCTGGGCGTTCGGGGCGCTGCTCGAGGGGCTGGTGGGCTTCGGCTATCCGTGGGCGATCGTGGCGCCGATCCTGATCTCGCTCGGGATCTCGGACATCAACGCGATCCGCGTCGCGGCGATCGCCAACAACGCGCCGGTGTCCTACGGCGCCCTGGGTGCGCCGATCATCGCGCTCGCGGCCGTCACCAACTACCCGCTGCTCGCGCTCTCGGGCTCGATCGGCACCATCGTCGCGGTGCTCGCGCTGCTGCCGCCCTGGGTGCTCCTGTACCTGGTCTCGGGGAAGGAGGGTATGAAAGGCGGCTGGCCGCTCGCAATCGTGGGCTCGCTCGGCTACATCGCCGGTCAGTACCCCGTGGCGCGCTACTGGGGACCCTACCTGCCGGACGTCGCGGGCGCCATCGTCTGCTTCGCAGCGCTGCTCGTGCTCCTCAAGGTGTGGCACCCCAAGACAGCGCTCGGCTACGGCGGCGTGCCGGTGGATGCCGCGACCGCGCGGCAGACGCAGTCGCATGGCCTGCAGGGCGGCGAGGTGCTGCAGGCCTGGCTCCCGTTCGCGGTGTTGCTGGTCGTGGTGGCGGCCTGGACCGGACCCTGGTCGACGCTGCCCAAGGTGAGCTGGTTCAAGGCCCAGGCGGTCGGCTGCTCGGCGCTCGCGAGCACCTGCACCGCGGCCAAGCCGAGCCTCACGGCGGTGTTCAACTTCGCGCCTTACATCGCCGGCACCGCGATCCTCACGACCTGGATCATCGTGGTGGGGCTGCTGATCGCCCTGGGCAAGCTCAAGGGCGGCCAGCTCGGCGAAGTGTTCCGGCGCAGCTTCCACCAGATGTGGGGCGCGCTGCTGGTCGGAGTGTTCATCTTCGGGCTCGCCTACACCTTCAACTACTCGGGGATGGCAGCCTCGCTCGCCAAGGGCTTCTCGAGCCTCGGCACCGCCTTCATCATCGTCTGCCCGATCTTAGGCTTCATCGGCGTGGCACTCTCGGGATCGAACACCTCGACCAACGCCATGTTCGGCAAGTTCCAGGCATTGGTGGGCACGCAGCTCGGCATGCCGCCGCTGCTGCTGCCGTCCTTCAACTCGGTCGGCGCCGAGATCGGCAAGCCGGTCGCGCCGCAGACCGCGAGCGTCGGCGTCTCGACCAGCAAGTTCGTGCGCAAGGAGGGGGATGTGATCCGCCACAACATGGGCTGGACCTTCATCCTGCTCGCCTACCTCATCGTGATCGCGGTGGCGTTCTACCTGCTGGCGCCGTCGGTGATGACGCTCGCGCCGAGCGGCGGCTGACGGCTAACGACGCAAAGACGCGATCGCAAAAAAAGCACTTTCGGGGCCGCCGTGAATCCGTCCCTGGAGGCTGCGGGCGC
>JASHQW010000030.1 GCA_030038875.1 Gammaproteobacteria bacterium
GCGCATCCAACCCCACAAACCCCGTGATAGCCTCGTCCATGGTCTGCCTCCTGTGCTTGCTGTAGATGACGCCTCTACGGCGCTCTACATGTGGCTCGGCGCGCCCACGCGCGCAACCCACGGTACTGCGGGAGGCAGACCTCTTGCTTTCCTCAACCTTGGAGGCCCGCCTGTTCACGGCGGGCCATGATGTCTAGTTAAATTGGCCGAAATTGCCTGCGGCAATTTCGGCAGACATTACTTCGTCGGCCGCCGGCAAAAAGTGTGATTTTTGCCGGCTGCGCATCAGGGAGCGCTTCTGCCGCACATCAGCCTGGGCATCAGGGCTTGGCGCTTATGTCCTCGAAGCGCACGTTGCCGATGCGGTACGACTTCCAGTCCCGGTAGTCGAAGTGCCACCATTCGAACTCGTAGACCGCGAAGCCCTCTGCCTCCATGTGATGGCGCAGCAGGTCGCGCATGCGCCGCTGCTCGGCGGTACCGCCGCTGTAGGTCGGCCAGGCGCGCTCGGTCGGCTCGTCATAGAGGCTCGGCATCTCCACCTCGCCGCCGGTTCTCAGGTCGTACAGCGTCAGGTCCACGGCGCAGCCGCGGTTGTGGCGTGAGCCCTCGGCGGGATCGGCGACGTACCTGTGAAGATCCGGGGGCATCGCGTCCCAGAAGATTTTCGTCACGTACCACGGCCGGTAGGCATCGTGCACCAGGAGCCCATAGCCCTCGCTCGCCAGCGAGCGCTGCACGCGCACCAGCGCCTCCGCTGCCGGCCGCTGCAGGAAGGCGCGCGCCTGGCTGTAGAGGGGCGTGCCGAGAAAATTGCGCGTGCTCGCGTAGCGGATGTCGAGCCTGATCGTCGGGTCGAGCGATGTCAGCTCGACGAGATCGGCCGGCCGGAACTCGCCGCTCTCCGCCGGCGGGGTGGCGGCGAGGGCGAGCGGCAGCAGCTCCGCCACGGGCCGCACCGGGGTGACGTGGAAGACGCCGCCCGCAATGGCGCTCTGCGGCGCGTCATCCGAGTCCGCGTACGCTGTGATCAGGTCGGTGAGGAAGTCCCGCCCCACGTACAGCGCGCGCACGCTGCGCCGCTCGTTGAGTCCGTGCACTCCGTTGCCGTCGGGGTCGCCCCAGAAGCCCGGCACGCCGTATACCGGGATGCCGATGGCCTCGAGGTAAATCCCGTCGGTCGCGCCGGTCGACATGGTGGGTACCAGCGGCACGCCCGGGAAGTAGCGCGCCACCAGGGCCTCGGCGGGCTCCATGATCTTCGGATCGAGCGGCGGCGGCACGGCGACGGGATTGAGCGGCTGCTGCGCCGTCACGGTGATGCGCGGATCGGCGATGGCGGCCACGAGCGCGGCGCGGACCTCCTCGACCGACTCGCCAGGAAAGATGCGGCAGTTGACGTTGGCCGTGGCGCGCTGCGGCAGCGCATTCTCGGCATGCCCGCCGGAGAGGAGCGTCGCGACACAGGTGGTGCGCAGCATGCTGTGGTAGAGCCGATCGCGCGACACGATGGCCTCGGCCGCCTCATCGCCTGGGTCCTGCGCGAGCGCCACCATGGAGTGTCCCAGCTCATCGTCGCGCGCGGCCCCGGCCTTGGCGAAGAACGCCCGCGTGGTGTCGGTGAACTTGACCGGAAACTCGTGGTCGCGCACCTTGAGCAGCGCCTCGGCGAGCTCGTAGATGGCGTTGTCGCGGATCGGGATCGAGCTGTGGCCGCCGGCGTTGGTGGCCTCGACGGAGTAGTTCTGGGCCGCCTTCTCGCCGACCTGCATGGACTCGACCATGAGCTTGCCGTGCCCGTCGGTGCGGCCACCGCCGCCCTCATTGAGGGCGAAGGCCGCCGCGATCAGCTGCGGCTTGTTTTTCGCCAGCCAGTTGGCGCCGTTGAAGGCGCCCGTGGTCTCCTCGCCGCAGGTGAGCGCCATCTTTATGGTGCGCTTGCCATGATAGCCCGCGCGCTTGAAGCGCATCAGCGCGTCGACCCAGGTGGCGTCCATGCCCTTCATGTCCGCGGTCCCGCGGCCGTAGAAGTAGCCGTTCTCCTCGATCAGCGTGAAGGGATCGCGCGTCCAGTCGGCGCGCTTCGCCTCGACCACGTCGAGATGCCCGAGGAGCAGCATGGGCTGCGCGCTCTGCGAGCTTCCGTGCAGCACCGCGACCACGCCGCCTTCCTGCGGATGATCGGCGACCGAGAACAGCGTGATGTCCTGATCGGCGAATCCCGCTTCGCGCAGATGCGCCGCGACACGCTGCGCGAGCAGCGTGCAGCTGCCGCTCGAGAGCGTGGTGTTGGTCTCGACCATCTCCTTGAAGAGGGCGCGGAAGGCGATCTGGTCGGGACGCAGCGGTCCCATCGGGGGCTCCTGGGCGGCCGCCACCGTCGGCAACACCAGCGCCAGGCACAGAAGAGTGAGATTTCGCACGAACATCAGTGGGCCTCCGGCGCCGGCAGGGGCTGGCGCATCTCCTCGAGGATCGCGCGCACCAGGTCACGCAGCTGCGCGTCTTCGAGGTTCGCGAGCACCGCCACGGCGAAGTGCGTCTCTGGGACAATGAAAAGCTCCGTGCTCGTGCCCGACTGGCCGCCGGTATGCATCACGAACCTGCCGCCGTCGGGCAGCTGGAATCCGAGGCCGTAGGCGTTCTTGCCACTGACGGGCGTCGCGGTCCACAGCTGCGCGAGGCTTGCGGGCCTGATGAGCTTGTCGTCGAGCAGCGCTGCGGCGAAGCGCACCAGGTCCTCTGCGCTGGTCACGTAGCCGCCGCCGGGGATCTTGTAGCTCGAGTCCATGAGGCCGGCGTTCTTCACCACCCCGTCGATCTTCTGATAGCCGCGGGCCCGGCGCGGCACGATCTCGAACACGTCGTCGACGAAGGTGTGCGTCATTCCGGCGGGTTTGAGCACGTGCTCCCCGACATAGTCCTGGAAGCGCGCCCCCGAGGCTCCCTCGATCGCACAGCCGACGATCGTGTAGCCGTAGGTGCTGTAGGAATACGCAGTCCCCGGACGGAACAGGAGCGGGTCGCCCGCAAAGAGGGCGAAACCGTCGGCCATCCACCGATAGTGCTGCGTGTGCTCGGGCTCGCCCGGAAGATAGTGGCGGATTCCCGCGGTGTGAGACAGGAGCTCGCGTGTGGTGATCGGCCACTGCTTTGGCGGAAATGGCGCGCAGTAGCTCTGCACCGGAGCATCGAGATCCAGCTTTCCCGCTTCGGCCAGGGTCA
>JASHQW010000161.1 GCA_030038875.1 Gammaproteobacteria bacterium
GCGGGGGCCGGCCGCGGTGGCTGCCTTGCGCGGCGTCGCGGCCTCGGCGGTAAGTACCGCAGCGAGCGCGCGCACCGCGAGGGCGGCGTCGGGTCCCGTGGCCCGGATCTCGACCTCGTCGCCGTGCTGCGCGGCGAGTGCCATGAGCGCCACGGTACTGCGCGCGTTCGCCTCGCGTCCGCGGAGCGCAAGACGCACGTCGGCGGCGAGGTTCTTGAGCGAGGCGGCGAGCAGCGCCGCGGGGCGCGCGTGAATACCGTGCTCGAAGCCCACGGTGGCGCGTTGCACCGCTCCCTGCCCCGGAGCGGCCACGGCGACCGCCGCGGGGGCGGACTCATCGAGGGCAAGCTCCATGAGAGGATCGCCGACTCGCACCTCGCGCCCCACGACGCGCCGGCGGATGCGAAAGCCGCTGTCCGCCGTGATGATGACGGGCGTGAGGAGGCTCGGCGCGCGCCGCGCGAGGAGATCGAGATCGAAGCGCAGCAGCACCTCGCCCGTGCGCACGCGCGTGCCTTGAGCTGCGACCACGGTGAAGCCCTCGCCGCCAAGGCTCACCGTGTCGATGCCGACGTGCATGAGGATCTGGCAGCCGCCCGCGGCGCGCAGCGTCACCGCGTGCCGTGACGGGGCGACGAGGACGAGCTCGCCGTCGCACGGGGCGACGAGCGTCCCCGCCGTCGGATCGATGGCGACACCGTCACCCAGCATCCGCCCGGCGAACACCGCGTCCGGCGCCTCATCGAGCGGGGCGCTCCAGCCCGCGAGCGGCGCCGCCAGCGCGATCGTGCCCGCTCCGGACGCTGTCGTGTCGCCGCTCATTGCGACAGCTGCACCCAGTCGATCGCCCACAGCGGGTCGAGGGTGCGTTGCGTGAAGCGAAAGCACAGCGAGTGCGCGCCGCTCTGCCGGGGAAGCGCCGCGGCCGGCAGCACCGTGACCGCATCGTTGTCCGCCGCCGACGCGAGCGGCAGCACCGCGAGCGGCGCGCCGTCGCAGCGGTCGAGCCGCACTTCGAGCTCCCCGGCCGCCGTGCGCGGCGGATCGAGGTGGATGGCATCGCGGTCCTTGCCGATCTGGAAATTGAACGGTATCTGGCCCACCGCCGCGGTGATCGAGGCCACGTGCGTCAGGTCGGCCGCGGGCAGTAGCCAGCAGGGATCGAGGATGTCGACGAGAAAGACGGCGCGGGGGCCGGCGAGCGGCGCGTCGTCCTCGAGGTTCAGCACCAGCCTCCCCGAGCAGGACCTCAGGTCCTGGCTGAAATGGCGCTCGTAAGTCCCGACGCTGCGGGGCGGCGCGAACACATCGTCGGAATAACGGATGCCGAGGGTGCGGTAGCGCTCGAACTCGGCGGCGAGCCGCGCCTCGAAGCTCTGCCAGTCGATTCTCGAGGCGCTCGACCAGGCGACCTCGGCGAGCGCCGCCGCGCGCGGCCAGGTCATATAGGCCGCGTTGGCTGCGGTGCGCACGTGCTCGGTCCAGAGGTTGGCCTGCACGCCGAGCACGCGGCTCTGCTCGTGGGCGAGCGGTCCCGGCAGCGGATCGAAGCGATAGACGTCCTCGAGCGAGACCACGGTGCCGCGGCCGGGCGGCTCATCGGGTCCCGTCCCCTGACGGTAGTCGAGATACAGCGTCGGCGAGGGCGAGAGCACCGTGTCGTGCCCGCGCGCCGCGGCGGTGATCGCCCCCTCGACCCCGCGCCACGACATGACCGCCGCCTCGGGCGGCACGCCGCCCTCCAGGATCTCGTCCCAGCCGATCTGGCGCCGGCCGTGCGCGGCCAGATAGACACCGAGGCGGGCGGTGAAGTAGCCCTGCAGCGCCTCCTCGCTCGACACGCCGAGCTCGCGCATCCGAGCCTGGATGCGCGCCGAGGCGTGCCACTGATCCTTTATTGCCTCATCGCCTCCCGTGTGAATGTACTCGCCCGGAAAGAGCGCCATGACCTCATCGAGCACCTGCTCGAGAAAGGTGAAGGTGCTCTCCTCCACGTTGAAGAGATTGGGATAGACCCCCCAGTCGGAAGGCACGGCGGTGGGCGGCTTCTCGAGCACACCGAGCTCGGGGTAGGCCACGATCGCCGCGGTCGCATGGCCCGGCACGTCGATCTCGGGCAGGATGGTGATGTTGCGCGCGGCGGCGTAAGCGACGATGCGCCGCACCTCCTGCTGCGTGTAGTAGCCGCCGTAGAGGCGCGGCCGGTGGGTGGCGGGATCGATGTCGTGGAGCGCGGCTGCGCCCGCCGGGACGCGCCACGCGCCGACCCGGGTGAGGCGCAGGTAGCGCTTGATCTCGAGCCGCCAGCCCTGATCGTCGGTGAGGTGCCAGCCGAGCACGTTCAGCTTGTGCAGCGCCATCCAGTCGAGGTAGCGCAGGATGAAGTCCGGCGACTGGAAATGGCGCGCGGAATCGAGCATGAGCCCGCGCCAGCGAAAGCGCGGCGCATCGTCGATGCGCACCCCGGACAGCACCACGGCGCCTGCCCGCAGCGGCTGCGCGCTCGCGAGTTGCCAGAGCGTCACGGCCCCGTAGAACAACCCGCGCGCCTCGCGCGCCGACACCACGACGAGTCCCGGGCTCACCTCGAGCCGGTAGCTCTCGGGGGCCGCATCGGGAGCCTGCGGATCGAGCGCGAAGGCGATCGCGCCGTCGCGCGCCCGACGGTCGTCGCGGGTGCGCAGCCTGAGGCTCAGCCCGTGGCTCGCATGCAGGAGGTCGGCGAAATAAGCCCCGATGCGCGCGGCCTCGGCTCCTCCCGGAGCGAAGATCTCGGTGCCGTCGCGAATCGCGACCGCACCCGGCCGCGCCACCACCGCGCCCGGCATCGGGATGACATCGGGGAGCGCTGAAGCCCCGGGGACGGCGGCCCGCGCCCCGCCGACGGCGAGCAGCACGGTGGCCGTGACCCCGCAAAGCGCCGGGCGCGGGCGCATCACTTGCCGGTCTTCAGGCGCTGCGCGATCTGCT
>JASHQW010000162.1 GCA_030038875.1 Gammaproteobacteria bacterium
CGGCCCAGCCGGGTGCCGCCGCCGCGCTCGCGAGCAGCGCGGCGCAGGCCGCCCTCAACGCCAGGCGGCCGCGGTGCCGGCGCGGGTGAGCGCGGCGGTCTGCGCGGCGATGCGCGTCCGCTCCTGGATCCACTGGTCGAGCTCGTCGACGCTCGCCGCGTTGTCGCCTGGCGGGGCGGCGTGCTGGGCGGCGACCCAGCCCTTCATCGCGGTGAGGAGCTTGTCCGCGAGCGCGCGGTTGCCGGCGAAGAGATCGAGGTAGGCCTGCTTGGCGTCGGCGAGCCGATTCACCGCGAGGTAGGCCTCGCCACGGTACTCGAGCGCGTCCGGGTAGCCGGGCTTGAGCGCGAGCGCCCGGTCGTAGGCCGCGAGCGCGTCATCGAAGCGGCCGAGCTTGCGGCTCGTGTAGCCGACATAGTTCCAGGCCTCGTAACGCTGCGGGTCGAGCTGCACGGACTGCTCGAACTTGCCGAGCGCGGAGAGGTAGCGGTCGTGGCTGTCGCGCGCCGCCCGCTCCTTCCTGCCGGCATCGCTCGCCTGTGCGGCCTCGAGAGCGGACTTGTCGGCTTTCTTCACGTAGCCGACGCCGTCGTTGTAGAGATCGCGTGCCTGCTGCTGCGGTGTGGCGGCGCGCGGCATCGAGGGCATCGTGCCGCCGCCGCTTGCGAAGGCCGCCGCTGCCGCGGCGCACAAGAGCGCTCCCGTCGCCCAGGCCCTGAGAATGGTGCGCATGAGGATCCTCCAGATCGGCCTATGCTGCCGCCGCGCGCGGCGACCCCGCAATAGCCGGATTCGGTCCGCGCGCCGCGTGGGCGTTCCCTCACCAGCGGTTGCGCAGCTCCCGTAAGCGTACGAACACCGTGCGCGCATCCGGGTGCTCGCCGAGATCGGGGAACCTCTCCCTGAGCCGCGCAACCACCTGCGGGTTCTGCAGCCTGAAGAAGGTGTTGATGCGCTTCTCCTCGGCGAGCGTGGTCACGGGCGCCGCGGCGGGGTCGGCGCTCGGCGCGCTCTCGAGGAGCGCGGCCGCATCCTTGTTGGCCGGCTCGCGGTCGAGCGTGAACTCGAGGTTGCGCGCCAGGTACTCGTGGCCCGGAAAGACGCGCGTCGCATCGGCCAGGCGCGCGAGCTGCGTGACGAAGGTCTCATAGAGCGCCTCGGGGTCGCCGCCGTTGTAACAGTTGCCGGCGCCTGCGTTGAAGAGCGTATCGCCGCAGTAAAGCGCGGGCTCGGCAGTATGGGACAGCAGGCACACGTGGGTCATGGTGTGGCCCGGAGTGTCGAGCACCTCGAGCTCGACCGTGCGCCCGACGCGGATGACGTCGCCGCGATTCAAGCCGCGATCGACGTCGCCGATGCGCGCGGCCGCGCCCGCGTGCGCCAGGATCCTGGCTCCCGTCGCCGCCTTGAGCCCGGCGTTCCCCCCGGTGTGGTCGCTGTGCTCGTGCGTGTTCACGATCTGCGTGATCTCCCAGCCGCGGCGCCGCGCCGCATCGAGGCACATGCGCCATTCGAGCGGATCGATGGCGAGCGCCTCGCCGGTCTCGGGACAGGCGACCAGATAGTGAAAATTTCGTAACGAGTTCCCCGACCAGATGCGTTCCGTGAGCATGCGCAGCCCTTTTCGCCACAGTTTCCCTGTCGTCTTCGCGCAACGTACCGCGAAGCCCGAGCGCGCGCCATAATGGCTCCATGACGCACACGTTTCTGTTCGAGCCGGCCGTGTGGATCGCGACAGGAACGTTCTGGCGGGGCGATGGCGAGCCGCTCGAGGCGGTGGGCCGCACCGAGATCGCGCACCGCGACCGCTGCTGGCTGCTGTCGGGCAAGCTCAAGGTCCTCGGCGCCCCACCGGTCGAGTTCGTCCACGCCTATCTGATCGAGCCCCCGGAGGGCGCCGGCAGCGTCATGAAGTGGACGTTCGAGACCGAGACCTTCGGCAAGCTCGCGGGCACCTATGCGGTCGTCGACCGCTCGATCCTCTCACTGTTCGGCTGCGAAGCTTCAGGCTTCCACGGTACCGAGCACCTGGGACAGCTCGACGCGGACCACTACGCGACCGTCGGCGTGCTGCTGCAGAAGGAGAAGATCATCTACTCCTGGGCGATGCGGCTGACGCGCGAGACCTGAGCGCACCGCGCGCAGCGCAGGCGGCAAAAGTCGCGCCTTTTTGCCGCCGGCAATCAGGGTAATGTCCGCACAAATCGCTTCCTGCGATTTGTGCCAATCAAACATGCAGGTAGTGGTCCACGAGCAGCGCCGCGAACAGCCACATCAGGTAGTTGACCGAGAAGCGGAACACGCGCATCGGCAGCTCCTCGCGCGCGCTGATCTTGAGCGCGAGCGCGTAGTAGAGGAAGCCGGCATCGAGGATGAACGCGGCGGCGAGGTACACGAGCCCGCTCATGCGCGTGACATACGGCAGCAGCGTCACGACGACGAGCAGCACCGTATACAGCAGCACCTGCAGCCGCGTGAACTCGACGCCGTGGGTGACCGGCAGCATGGGGATGCCGGCGCGCGCGTACTCCTCGCGGCGCGCGATCGCCAGTGCCCAGAAGTGCGGCGGCGTCCACACGAAGATGATGAGGAACAGGAGCAGGGCGTTCGGATCCACGCTGTTGGTCACCGCCGCCCAGCCGAGCACCGGCGGGGCGGCGCCCGCGGCGCCGCCGATCACGATGTTCTGCGAGGTGG
>JASHQW010000163.1 GCA_030038875.1 Gammaproteobacteria bacterium
CAGTCAGCCGCCTGGGTCCAGTCCTGCAGGCCGAAGTACTCGATTCCGGAAAGAGCGAGCTGAACCTGACCACGAAGCCCCTGATCCCCGGGCGCCGTGAGCGAGCGCTCCGCCGATGCATATTCGTCTACAGCCCGAAGATAGGTATCGCGCGCACTGGCGCCGGGCGCGACGGCATGGCCCCTCGAGATCTCCTGCCCGATGGCGTAGTCGCCATCCGCCTGGGCAAGCTCCTTCATGATCGCGAGGCAGTCGGGCCGTGCCTCGAGCGCTGCGAGGTCGAAGGTGCGAATCGTCGCGGTGCCGCGAGCGTTGGCATGCTCCTTCCCAGTCACCCGCACCGTGAGCGAGCCCGAGACCGGCGACGTGACGACTGCGCGGCGGGTTCCGGTCCGGCGTTCTGGATGGTCGGCGCGGGCGAGCAGGCGGTTGCTCGGGTCGAGAACCTCGAGCACCGCATCGTTCCCCTGCTCGTCGGCCTCGAGCAGGTAAGTGCGGCCCGGAGAGAGGGCAATCTCAGCCTGCGCAGTCTCCGTGCCGACGGTTCTCAGGACCTTCGCGGCTCCTGCCGCAGCGCCGAGCGCCTCGGTGCAGGAATCGCCCGCCGCAGCGGCTGCCGCCGGCCACGCCCCCAATGCGAATGCCGCAATAAGACAGCGGGTCCCGACGCCCATTCCGGCCGACCACTGCGGTTTGACATGGTTGCGGCTTATACTCGGGCCATGGTTGGTGTTGACGAACAAGCAGCACCCGCGCCAAGCCGCGCGACGTCGGACGGCCCGCCGTCCGGTTCGGACCCGGCTTCTTCTCTGGCGGCAGTCTATCGCGACTACCCGGGGCTACGCGCGCTGATCTTGCGGCGCGTGCGCGATCCGGAGGTCGCGGCGGACATCCTCCAGGATGCCGCGGTCACGACGCTCGAGAAGCTGCGCAGCGGCGAGATAGCACACCCGGAGAATCTCGGCGGCTATCTCTATCGCGTCGCCATCAACCATCTGCGCAACCACCGGCGCAAGGATCGTACGGCGCTCTCGAGTCCCGAGCAGCTCGAAGAGCTGCGGGATTCCGTCGACGATCCGGACTGGGAGCGCATCGGGCGGCCACAGTGGGCGGCAGCCGCACGGCGCATGCTCGAGGAGATGCCGGCGGCGCGGGATCGCGAGCTGCTGGTGCGCTTCTATCTCAATGACGAGGACAAGGACACGATCTGCCGGGAGCTCAATCTCTCGCAGGAGCACTTCAACCGCGTGATCTTTCGCGCGCGCAACCGCTTTCGCGAGGTCCTCGAGCAGCGCGGGTTCGGCAGAGGCGATCTGCTCACGATCCTTGCGATCGGCCTCTATGTGTTGAGCGGCGGCCGGGGGAGCGTTGCCGCCGCGGAGCTCGGCACCGTCGCGCACGCTCCGGCGCCGGCCGCAGTCCATGTCCCGATCCAGGGAGGAGACTCATGATCGACGTCGGACGCGATTTCGAGCGGATGCGGGATTATGTGCGCGGCCGACTGGCGGACGACGAACGCCGCACCTTCGAGGACCGCCTGGCGCGGGACCCGGAGCTGGTGCGCGAGTTCGAGCAGACGCTCCGGCTACGCGAGGGACTCGAGCGGCTGAGGGAGCAGGGGTATTTCGCCCGGACCGCTCCGCGCGCGGTGCGGCGCCTCCTCACGTGGGTACCGGCGCTCGCGGCGGCGGCGATCGCCGCGCTCGCGATCATCCTGTGGGTGCAACCGCGCTTGGGGTCGCCGAGCCTTCTGCGCACCTCACTCGAATCGGGCGGCGCGGCAGTCAGCGCGCGCTTCACCTTCGTCTCGATGCGCGGCAACTCGTCCTACGATCTCGACCGGCCCTCGGGAGGACTGATCGAGTTTCGCGTCTCGCCCGCCGGTCACCCAGCCGGCGCACGCTACCGCCTGAGGCTCGAGCGTTTGGGGCAAGGCGGCGCAACCGAGCCGGTCGGGACGCTCACGGATCTCGCACCGGACACGGACGGATACGTCCACGGCTATGTCGCTGCGTCCCGCCTCACGGCCGGCCGCTACTCACTGCACGTCGAGCCGATGGATCCGGCGACGGGAACCGCGCTGGCGTTCCCGTTCGAGCTCCACGACCGCTGAGGGCCGCTCGCCCGCGGTTGCGGGTCAGCGACCCGGCGCCGCAGCGATCCGTAGCGAGCGCTCCATCTCGACGGCCAGAACGCCCGGGATCGCCCGCAGCATCGGCAGATCCTCGACGTCGGTCGATCCGATCAGGATGCCGATGTCCGAAAGCGTCGAGGTGTGCGCGAAGCCGAGCGCCCGGCACACCTGAGCTACCTCGTAAATGCGATCACGCGCCTCCTCTGCGATCGCAATCGCCACATTGATGCGCATCACTGAACACCTCCATCGTTCAGGCTGACCAACCACAAACTCCATCTAGCACCTGTCTCCAAAGCTATTGGGGCGCCTGCACCAGCCCCGCCCCGACGTCGCGCGCGAGAGCGGGCAATGGCACGAATGCCCTGAGGAGCGCCGCGCGCAGCGCTGCGCCGCGCGCGTTCCGGTCGGCTTCGGCGATGAGCGCCGCGATCCCGGCGACGAAGGGCGCCGCCATGCTCGTGCCGCTTCCGGTCTGGTAGAGGGTCGGCCGCGGGCAGGCCGAGGCGATCGCGATGCCGGGAGCCGCGAGGTCGACATCTCCGCCGTCGGGGTTCAAACCGCCGTTCGAGAACGGCGCCACGGCGAGACCCTGGTCGACGGCCGCAACCGCGAGGATCGAGGGGCAGTTGGCCGGATGCTCGACGGGCGCGATGCTGTCGGGCCTCTGGCTCGAGTTGCCGGCGGGCGCAATGAGGAGCGTCCCTTCATCGAGCGCCCGGGCCGCGGCCTGCTCGTAGACCTGCGGATACGCATCGCCGACCGCGACCGGAGTGCCGATCGACATCGAGACGATCGCACAGCGGTTGCGCACCGCCCAATCGATTCCGGCAAGCACGTTGCCGTCGGTCCCGTCGGCGTTGTCATCGAGAACCCTGGCAACATAGAGATCCGCGGCGGGCGCCACGCCGTAGCGGGGCGCCTGCGCCGGCTGCTGCGGCCCGCAGGCGATTCCCGCGCACAGCGTTCCGTGTCCGTTGCCGTCATCGACCGGCAACTCGCCGGCGAAAGACTTCGAGACGACGGCGCGGCCCGCAAAGTCCGGATGAGTGAGGTCGAGGCCGGTGTCGAGTATGGCGACACGGATCCCGCGGCCCTGGTACGGGGATGAGAGCACACGGGTCGCCTGCAGACCCCAGGTCGCGGCGCGCGTATCGGAGAGCGGTAGCCCGTCGCCCGCGGCCGCCACGGCGAGCTCGGCGGCCCGGACATAGCGCTCGGGCTCGAGCAGCAGTGCTCCCTCGCGGTGGCGATGCGCGAGCGCCCGCGTCTGATCGGGATCGCCGTCGAGCAGTGCGAGACCCAAGCGCTCGAACAGCAGGCCCTCGCCCGGGGCGATCCGGAGACGGCTCGCGCGGAAATCCGACGACAGACCTAAGCGCAGCCCCGCGGCATGGTGCAGCAGTTCGGCCGCCGCGCGGACGGTGGGCTCTTTGAGGAGCACGAGACTCCTGCCCGTGCAGCTCGAGCGCCGAGCATGAGGGGCGATGCGCGCGTTCTTCTCAGTCCGCATAAGGGCTACCTGTCGCCTCGCGCCGGAGCGTCTCAGGGGCCGGAGAAATTTCCGTCACCAGGGGGTGAGATGGGTCGCTTCCTCGCGACAGATACCTCATGCGGCGGAAGGTGTTCAACGGAAACGCTTCGGCGATGTAGCCGACGGATTGCATACAGTCATCGCCACCGCCGCGCTCTCTCACGGGCGCGCGCCCCAGGGCGAGCGCCCATTTGGCGCGAGATTCGCTGAGTGATGGCCCGTGAAAGGCCAGACCCATCCTGAATCCGCCGGGTTCCCCTCACGCCGGCGCGTCCCTCCGCACCGCTCCCCAATCGCGGTGGGGCAGCCGGCGCTTTTTTTTCCTAGACTTAAGCGGTAAGGACCGTCCGGGCGGCCGCGGCCGCCCGGGCCACGCCTCAAGCCAACAAAACCACGGAGGTTGGCCGCCATGACAGTCAAGACGATCAAGCATCCCCACTCGAAGCTCGCCTTCCGGCTCGGACGCAAGCGGCCGGTCGCACGCTGCCCGCGCTTCAGCTTGCGCAATTACCTGATGCGCGGACTCCCCGCGCCGCCCCCGAGTTGCGACTACACCAAGCCCGCCGGCAAGGCGCTCGCCAATGTCTACGAAAACGACACGCTCGGAGATTGCGTAATCGCGGGCATCGCTCACGTAGTGGGTGTCCTCACCGCCAACGCGACCGGCACGCCCTTCATCTACAACAACAAGCAGATCATCCAGCTTTACAGCGCGATCGGCGGCTACGTGCCGGGCGAACCTTCGACCGACCAGGGCTGCGACGAGCAGACGGCGCTCAACTACTGGGAGAACAACGGCGCACCGGCGGGATCCCACAAGATCGCCGGCTGGCTGTCGGTGAATGCGGCGGACCCGGCCGAGTACCGCACGGCGCTGTGGCTCTTCGAGAATCTGTACTTCGGGCTCGAGCTGCCCGATGCGTGGATCAATCCGATGCCCGCTGAGACGGGATTCACCTGGGACGTGGATGGGCCGGCCGATCCCAGCAACGGACATTGCGTCGCCGGGGTCGCCTACACGGCGCAGGGAGTGGTGATCGACACCTGGGGCATGACCGGGACACTCACCGACCGGGCCATCGCCCGCTACGGGTCGCCGGGCTCGCACGGCGAGGTCTACACGGTGGTGAGCCAGGACGCGATCGCCAAGGCGACGCAGAAAGCTCCGAACGGCTTCGACTGGAGCCAGCTGGTTGCCGACTTCGACTCGATGGGCGGTAGCGTCTCAGCAACGCCGGGGCACTAGGGCGCACGGAGAAGCTGACGCCCTGCTTAAGCGGGCGACTCGACCACGAGTCTGCCGATCTCCGCGAGCATCGCCGCCCGTTTGGCGTCGGGGCCCGTGCATTGCGTGATATACGCCGCGACGATGACGGGCGGCTTGCCGGGCGGCCAGAACACCGCGATGTCGTTGCTCGTGTGCACGCCGTTGCTGCCGGTCTTATCGACGGCCCGCCAGCTCCCGGGCAGCTTCGAGCGCAGCCGATCGAGACCCGTGACGCAGGCGGCCATCCAGCGCGTGAGCTGCTCACGCGAAGGGCGCGCCAGCCACTCTCCGAGCAACACCCCCTCGAGGTCTCCCGCCATGGCCTCGGGCGAGGTGGTGTCGCGTGGATCGCCGGCGCGCGCCTCATTGAGCGCGGGCTCCGTGCGGTCGAGACGCGTGACCTTATCCCCGATCGAGCGCGAGAAGCTCGTGAGCCCGGCAGGTCCGCCGATCGCCGCGAGCAGCAGATTGGCCGCGGTGTTATCGCTCTGCGTTAGAATGGCCTGACAGAGCTCGCCGACCGTCATCGTGCCCCCCGCCTGCGGCTCGGTGAGCGGCGAGTGGGCGAGGAGGGGTTGCGGCGGAATCGTCACGGCGCGTTGCAGCGTGTCCTCGCGAGCGTCCACGCGCTGCAGCATCGCGGACACGAGCAGGAACTTGAACGTGCTGCACATGGGGAAGCGTTCGTGCGCGCGGTAGCCGAAGCGCTCGCGCGTCGCCGTATCGAGCACGGCCACTCCGAGGCGGCCGCCGTTCGTCTGCTCGAGCCCGGCGACCGCGGCAGACAGGGCGGCGAAACGCTCGGGCGCCGCTCGCACGAGACCCGGCAGGCCGAGGCACGTGAGCGTAAGGAATGTCCGGCGGCTGAGCACGCGCTCATAGTGCTCCCCGCCCCACGAGCCCGCAAAGCCGCCAACCCGTTGCGGTGCGAAGCGCTCGTCGGGCAAGCTGTCGCGCCTTCCTGCCACCAACACCGCAGCCGACCGGGGAGCCTCCGTGAAGAACCTCGTCACCGCCTTCATGCTCTTGTCCGCTTCCGTGCTGCGTGCGCAGGGGGTGCCCCCTGTGGTCGAGAACCAGAGTGCCTCGCTCCTCGAGACCTACAAGGACATTCACGCGCACCCCGAGCTCTCGCACCATGAGGCGCGCACCTCGGCGATCCTCGCCAAGGGCCTGCGCGAGGCCGGTTATAGCGTCACCGAACACGTCGGCGTGTACCCGGACGGCTCGCGCGCCTTCGGCGTGGTGGGCATCCTCAAGAACGGCGCCGGACAGACGCTGCTCATCCGCGGCGATATGGACGCGCTGCCGATCGTCGAGGAAACCGGTCTCCCTTACGCGAGCCACGTGACGACCAAGAATGCGAGCGGCCAGGACGTCGGCGTGATGCATGCATGCGGGCATGACGTGCACACTACGGTGCTGCTCGGCACGGCCCGGGCGCTGGCCGCCACGCGCGCGCAATGGCATGGCACCGTCTTGATCATCGGGCAGCCGTCGGAGGAGACGATCGACGGCGCGAAAGCGATGCTGGCCGATCACCTCTACGAGCGCTTCGGCCGTCCCGA
>JASHQW010000164.1 GCA_030038875.1 Gammaproteobacteria bacterium
CATCGCGATCCTCTACATCCCCATCCTGGTGCTGATCGGCTACTCGTTCAATGCCTCGCCGCTGGTCAACGTATGGGGCGGCTTCTCCACCGCGTGGTATGGCGCGCTATGGCACAACCGACAGCTGCTCGAAGCCGCGCTGCTATCGCTCGAGGTGGCGGTGAGCGCCTCCACCGGGGCGGTGATCCTCGGCACGCTGGCAGCCATCGCCCTGGTGCGCTTCACGCGCTTTCCCGGGAGACTCCTGCTCACCGGGATGGTGAATGCGCCGCTCGTGATGCCGGAGATCATCACCGGCATCACCCAGCTGCTGCTGTTCGTGTCGATGGTGCAGCTCCTCTCCTGGCCGCACCGCGGCTTCACCACCATCGTCATCTCGCACGTCACCTTCTGCACCGCATACGTGACCATCACCGTGCAGGCGCGCCTCGCGAGCGCCGACCGCTCGCTCGAGGAGGCCGCCATGGACCTGGGGGCAGGCCCGGCGCGCGCCTTCCTCGAGATCACGCTGCCGATCATCGCGCCGGCGATCGTCTCGAGCTGGCTGCTGTGCTTCACGCTGTCGCTCGATGACCTGGTGATCTCGAGCTTCGTCTCGGGACCGGGCGCGAGCACTCTGCCGATGGTGATCTACTCCAAGGTGAAGCTCGGCGTGAGCCCGGACATCAATGCGCTCGCGAGTCTCATCGTGTGCGGGGTGGGCGTCATCATCCTCACCGCCGGGTGGCTCATGGGTCGCGCCGAGCGCCGCCGCACGCTCGAGATGCGCCTCGCCGGCCAGTGAGCAGGGCTACAGCGCAGTCTTGATCCGCGTCCAGGTGCGCGTACGGATCCGCTCGAGCGCCGGCGCGACCTCGCGGGAGTGATAGAGCCGCGCCTCGACCTCGGGCGACGGGTAGATCGTCGGATCGTTGAGAATCTGCGGGTCGACGTAGGCGTTGGCAGCGCGGTTGTCGTTGCCGTAGTGAATCTCGTTGGTGATGGCGGCGATCACCTTCGGCTCGAGCATGAAGTTCAGGAACTTATGCGCATTCTGCGGGTGCGGCGCATCGGCCGGGATGAGCAGCGCGTCGTAGGTGCCGTTGGCGCCCTCCTTCGGCACGGTGAAGGCGAGGCGCACGTCGACCCCGGCGGCCCGGGCGCGGGCGCGCGAGGTCGAATAGTCCGCCGACCACGACATGGAGATGCAGAACTCGCCGTTGATGAGCCCGTTCATGTACTCCGAGGAGTCGAAGGCCTTCACGTACGGGCGCACCGCGAGCAGCAGCTTCTCCGCCTGCGCGTAGTCGGCGGCGCTCCGCGTGTTCGGGTCGAGGCGCAGGTAGTTGAGCGCGAGCTGCAGCACGTCCTCGGGCGAGTCGAGAAACGACACGCCGCAGTCGGCGAAGCGGGCGATGATCCCGGGCTTGAAGATCAGGTCGAGGCTGTCGACCGGAGCGTCGGGCATGCGCGCCCTGACCTGATCGACGTTGTAGGCGAAGCCGTTGACCGCGTGCAGGTAGGGCATGGCGTAGCGGTTGCCGGGATCGGCCACCGCCTCGATGGCCAGCGCGCGGGGGTCGAGGTTGCCCCAGTTCGGCAGCCTGCTGCGGTCGAGCGGCTGGTAGATGCCGGCCTTGATCTGGCGCGCGAAGAAGTCGGTCGAGGTGCTGACGACGTCGTAGCCCGAGTCCCCGGCCATCATCTTGGCCTCGAGAGTCTCGTCCGCGTCGTAGGTGTCGTACTCGACGCGGATGCCGCTCGTGCGCTCGAACTCGGCGATGGTGTCCTTGCCGATGTAATCCGCCCAGTTGTAGACGTGCAGCACGGGCTCCTCTGCGCCGCGGTGCGCACCGCTCCCGCAGCCCGCGAGCAAGGCCGCGCCGAGCACCAGGTACACGGAAATGCCCGCCGCCGCAGGCGGCGGGCGGCCAGGATGGCCGCCCAGGGCTTGCGCGGAGCAGGGACTGCGCAGCGCAATGTCCGATGCGACCCTCACACTAGAGTTTCACCATGACGTGCCGCACCACGGTGTAGTCCTCGAGCGCGTACACCGAGAGGTCCTTGCCGTAGCCCGAGCGCTTGAAGCCGCCGTGCGGCATCTCGCTCACGGTCGCAAAATGGGTGTTGATCCAGGTCGCGCCGTACTGCAGCTGCGCCGCCACCTGCATGGCGCGCGCCACGTCGCGCGTCCAGACCGAGGAGGCGAGCCCGTACTCCGAATCGTTCGCCCAGCGCACCGCCTCCGCCGCATCGCGAAAGCGCGTCACCGACACCACCGGTCCGAACACCTCGCGCTGCACGATCTCGTCTTCCTGGCGCGCGCCGGCGATCACCGTCGGCTCGTAGAAGAAACCGCTGCCGGCGCGCGGCCGGCCGCCGGTGGTCACCTCCATATGCGGCGCCGCCGCGGCGCGCTCGACCATGCCGGCCACGCGGCTGCGCTGCGCCTGCGAGATCAGCGGTCCCATCTCGACGCCCGGCTCCTGCTGCGTGCCGACCCTGATGCTGCTGGCGGCGCCGGTCAGATCGGCCACCACCCGCTCGTAGAGACGCTCCGCCACGTACAGACGGCAGGCGGCCGTGCAGTCCTGGCCGGCGTTGTAGAAGCCGAAGGTGCGTACCCCCGCGACCAGCTCGGCGACATCGGCATCGTCGAACACGATCACCGGGGCCTTGCCGCCGAGCTCGAGGTGCGTGCGCTTGAGATTGCCGGCCGCCGCGGCCAGCACCTTCTGTCCGGTGGCGATGGATCCGGTGAGCGACACCATGCGCACGCGCGGATGGCTGGTGAGCGCCGTGCCGACCGGCTCGCCCCGGCCGCAGACGATGTTCACCACCCCGGGCGGGAGCACCTCCGCGAGCAGCGCGGCGAGCTTCAGCGCCGTGAGCGGGGTCTGCTCGGAGGGCTTGAGCACCAGAGTATTGCCGGCGACGATCGCCGGCGCGATCTTCCACGCGGCCATCATCAGCGGATAGTTCCACGGCGCCACCGATGCGACCACGCCGACCGGGTCGCGCCGGATCATGCTGGTGTGACCCGGCAGGTACTCGCCGGCGGCGAGTCCGCTCGCGCAGCGCGCCGCGCCCGCGAAGTAGCGGAACACGTCCGCGATCGCCGGCAGCTCGTCGCTGCTCACCGCCGCGAGCGGCTTGCCGGTGTTGCGCGACTCGAGCGCCGCGTAGTCCGCCGCCTGCGCCTCCAGCGCGTCGGCGATCTTCAGCAGCAGCGCCGCACGCTCCTTCGGTGCCGTGCGCACCCAGCCGTCAAAGGCCTGTTCGGCAGCGGCGACCGCCGCCTCGACCTGCGGCACGCTCGCCGCCGCCACGCCGGCGAGCTGCGCCCCGCTGGCGGCATCGAGCACCGCATCCTCCGGCCCCTCGCCCGCGACCAGCCGGCCGCCGATCAACAACTGCGTGTGCATTGCA
>JASHQW010000165.1 GCA_030038875.1 Gammaproteobacteria bacterium
GCCGCCGCGGCTCCGCGCGCCGCTGCCGCGCGCCCCGCGCCCGTGAGCGGAGCGCCGAGCGCAAGAGCCGCTGCCCCGGTGCCGCCGGCCGCAGCGGTTGCCCGGCCCCGTCCGCCCGCGGCACCGGCACCGGTGAGGCCGGCATTCCAGGATTCGAACGTGCGCGAGGTGCTCGCCGCTCTCGGCGAGACCAGCACCACCGGCGAGACGCGCCTGATGAAGGCGCCCGCGCCGCCGCGTAACGCTCCTCCCGCCGAAGGCACGCTCAGCGATACCCAGGTGCTGCGCGTCCTCGAGGATCGGCGGCCCGACGACGCCGAGCGGGGGGCCGACGGCCAGGCCGGCAACATCCCGCTGCTCAAGCCCGACGACACCGGCACCCGCCAGGCTTTGAGGGACGCCGTTGCCAGCAATGCACCGGTGTGGTTCGCGGTGCAGCTGCAATGGTCGGTGCAGCCGGTCGAGCTCGAGAAGGTGCCGCCGCTCGCGATCTTCAGCGCCTACACTCTCTATACGGTCGAGGGCAGCCGCGAGGGCCGCCACTGGTACGGCCTGCGCCTCGGCTTCTTCAGCGACGCGATCTCCGCGAAGCAGGTCGCCTACTACGTACGCTCCGAGTTCGGCTCCGTGGCCGTGGTGCCGGTGAGCCCGCAGGAGCGGGCCCGCGCCAGCGAGGACGAGAAGGCGGCGGCCATCCTGGCGGCGCCGGAGACTGCGCGCCGCACCGAGGCCGAGGAGTTCAAGCTCATCGACGTCGAGGAGCAGCCGCAGCTGCCCGTGCGGGCGCCCGCGCCGGCTGCGAGGAAGCCGGCACCGGCCGCCGCTCCGAAAGCGCGTGCGCGCGGCGCCGGTCGGGTCGGCATCCGCGAGCGCCGTGGCGGGCCGACGCTCGAGGAGACGCTGGAGATTCTCGGGGCGAGCGAGCTCACCATCGAGGACGGGCGCTGCGAAACACTCAACGACACCGGCGTGCGCCATCTGCGCGTCGAGGTGCAGAAGAACTCGCCGTTCTCGCGGCTGCTCGAGCGCCTGAGCGAGCGCGTCAAGAAGCCCTGAGCGCTCAGCGCTTACCGAACAGCCGCTCGAGCTCCGCCCGTGCTCTGTCGACCTCCGCCGTGTTGGGCGGGGTGTAGGCTGCGGCGCGCGGCTTGAAGTGGTCGCAGAAGTTGGCGCGCGTCTTGTCGCTCACCTCCTCCGCCGTGGGCTCGCGGCAGTGCTTGGCGACGTGCGTGTCGTAATCGACGCACATGCGGCACACGTGCAGCTCCGCGTGGCACTTCGGGCACTCGTCGAGCCGCCGCAGCGGCAGAGTGAGCTCGGCGAGCGGGGCGCCGCACTTCCAGCAGACCAGGTCGTGGGCCATGAGCGGCGAGCCTACTACCGCGGGCGCGTCAGCGTGTAGGAGGCGAAGGTCGACCAGGAGCCGTCCTGCTGCTGTGCTTCGATGAGGAGCGACCCCGAGCCGCCGTCGGCGGCGAGCGTGAAGGTATCGCGGAACGCGCCCTCGACATACGGGAACAGGAGCACCAGTGTCTGCCCCTGGCGTGTACCGGACGCTGCCACGCGCGCGCCCGCGGCCCCGAACTGGTCTAGCCAGTGCGCGACGTAGTCGCCCGCGTGCGCATCGAAGCCGATGTAGACGTCGGCCACATAGGCCGGCGGCTTGGCGACGTCGGCGAGCGCGAGCCGCAGCCACCCGTGGTGCAGCACCCAGCGGCCCTCCACCCGGTAGTGCACGGGCTTGCCCCGCAGCGTGCCGGCGAAGTCCCAGGGCCCGGCGAGCTGCGCGAGGAAGGGATCGGGGGCCGGCCGCGCACGGTGAGCGGCAGCCGCGCTCAGCGGCCAGACCAGCCCCAGGAGCAGCAGCGTGAGAATGCGCGATCGAAGGCTCATGTGGACTTCCTCAGGCTTTTCCGGACGTGGTCCGCTCCCGCAGGAAGCCATCGAGCGCCTCCCCGGTATGCGAGCGCTTGCGCCGACGGGCGATCTCCGCCGGCGGACCCTGCGCGACGATGCGTCCGCCGCCGGTGCCGGCCTCGGGACCCAAGTCGATGATCCAGTCGGCTTCGGCCATGACATCGAGATTGTGCTCGACCACGACTGCGGTGTTGCCGGCCGCGACCAGCCGGTGCAGCACGTGGAGCAGCTTCTCGACGTCGGCCATGTGCAGGCCGACCGTGGGCTCATCGAGCACATAGAGAGTCTGGCGCGCGGGCGTCTGCATGCCCGGCAGCTCGTCGTCGCGCACCTTGGAGAGCTCCGCGACCAGCTTGATGCGCTGCGCCTCGCCTCCCGAGAGCGTCGGGCTCGGCTGCCCGAGCGTGAGGTAGCCGAGGCCCACGTCCTGCAGCAGCTTGAGCGAGCGGTGCACGCGCGCATGCGCCGCGAAGAAGCCGGCCGCATCGTCGACGTCCATCGCCAGCACGTCGCCGATGCTCTGTCCGCGCCACAGCACGCTCAAGGTCTCGGAATTGAAGCGGCGGCCGCCGCACACGTCGCACAGCACCTTGACGTCGGGGAGGAAGCTCATCTCGATGGTCTTCACTCCCTGGCCCTCGCATGCCTCGCAGCGCCCGCCGGCGGTATTGAAGGAGAAGCGGCTGGCGCTGTAGCCGCGGATGCGCGCCTCGGTGGTGCCGGCATAGATGCGCCGCACCTCATCCCACAACCCGATGTAGGTGGCCGGGCAGGAGCGTGGGGTCTTGCCGATGGGCGTCTGATCCACCTCGAGCACGCGCCCGAGCTGCTCGATGCCGCGCACCGCGGCGCAGCCGACCGGCCGTGCGCCGTTCGCGCGCCTGGCGCGCGCAGCGCCGCCGGCCGCGCCAAGCAGGCGCTTCAGGCTCGCGTACAGCACGTCGCGCGCCACGGTCGACTTGCCCGAGCCCGACACGCCGGTGATCACCACCAGCCGTCCGAGCGGGATGCGCACCTCGGCGCCGCGCAGGTTGTGCAGCGTCACGTGCTCGAGCGTCAGGAGCGGCGTGTCGGCGGTCACGGCGCGCTGCGGCCGCCGCGGGTGGAGCAGGGGCTCGCGCAGGAACCGCCCGGTCGTCGAGCGCGGATTCGCGACGAGGTCGCGCACCGTGCCGGCGCCGACCAGCTCGCCGCCGCGCACCCCGGCCTGCGGGCCGAGGTCCAGCACGTGATCGGCGCGGCGGATGGTCTCTTCGTCGTGCTCCACGACCACCAGCGTATTGCGGTGTCCCGCGAGCTCGGAGAGCGAGTCGAGCAGGATCGCGTTGTCGCGCGGGTGCAGTCCGATGGTCGGCTCGTCGAGCACGTAACACACGCCCTGAAGGTTCGAGCCGAGCTGCGCCGCGAGGCGGATGCGCTGCGCCTCGCCGCCCGAGAGCGTGGGAGCGGAGCGGTCGAGCTCGAGATAGGAGAGGCCCACGCGGTCGAGGAACTTGAGCCGCGCGCGGATCTCGGACAGAAGATCGCGGGCGATTTCCCGCTCGCGGGGCTTCAAGCGCAGGCTCGCGAAGAACTCCGCGCCGGCCGCCACCGGCTGCGCGGACAGCGAGGCGATCGAGCGTCCGCGGAAGCGCACGTTGAGCGCAACCGGGTTCAGGCGCTGACCCTCGCAGGCGCTGCAGGCCGGCGCCTCGCGCTCGTACCACTCGTTCCACCACAGCTCCTCGCCCGACTGCTCCGCGTCGAAGCCCGGCATCTCGACCCCGGTGCCGTAACAGCTCTCGCACCAGCCGTGGCGGGAGTTGAAGGAGAAGAGGCGTGGATCGAGCTCGGCGAAGCTCCTGCCGCAGGAGGGACAGGCGCGCTTGGTGGAGAACACGGTGACCGTCCCGGACTTCGGCGTGAGGACATGCA
>JASHQW010000166.1 GCA_030038875.1 Gammaproteobacteria bacterium
GGTGGTGGACGACTCGATCACCGTGCGCCGCGTGACGCAGCGGCTGCTCGAGCGCAACGGCATGCGTGTCATCACCGCGCGCGATGGGCTCGACGCGGTAGCGCTGCTGCAGGACAACGTTCCGGACGTGATCCTGCTCGACATCGAGATGCCGCGCATGGACGGCTACGAGGTCGCCGCCCACGTGCGCAACGACCCGCGCCTCAAGGACGTGCCGATCATCATGGTCACCTCGCGCGTTGGCGAGAAGCACCGTGCGCGCGCCATCGAGCTCGGGGTCGACGATTACCTCGGCAAGCCCTACCAGGAGGCGCAGCTGCTCGATGCGATCGCGCCGCTGGTCGAGCGGCGCCGCGCCGCGGTGCGCCAGGCCGCCTCCGGCAGCTGAGCCCACGAGCTGCCATGGCCGAGCGCGTCAACGAGATCTACAGCCTGCTGATCCCGCTGGTCGACGGGCGGCTCATCATTCCGCGCGCCTGCGTCGCGGAGGTGATCGGCTTTCAGACGCCGTCCGAGATGACCGGCGCGCCGCCCTGGTACATAGGCACGGTACCCTGGAACGGCAAGGCGGTGCCGCTCGTGTCCTTCGAGGGCACCTGCGGCCAGATGATCCCGCCGGCGAGCGGCCGTACCCGCGTCGTGATCCTGCACGCGCTCGGGGCGCGCGTCGAGGGCGGCAACTTCGCGCTGGTGGCGCAGGGCTTCCCGCAGCTGGTGCGCGTGAGCTCGGACGTGGTGCGCCCCGACAACTCGCGCGTATTCCCCGAGCGTGCGCCGATCATCTGCCAGATCCGCATGGTGAATGAGACCCCGATCGTTCCCGACCTCGAGCGCCTCGAAGAGATGATCGCGGACGAGACGAGCATCGGGGCGTGACCCTGGGCATTCACTACGGGATCGTGCCGCCGGCTGCGCCGCGCACACGCTGCTTCCCGCCGGGACTGGCTACACCACCGTCGAGACCAAGGTGAACTTCTCGCGCGCGATCCGTGCCGCTACCGGCCGCGTGCGCTGCGAGGGGCGGGTGATCGCCAGGGGGCGGCAGATCGTCTCCGCCGAGGCGGTGGTGAAGGGCCAGGACGGCCGGGTGTTGGCGCACGGGACCCCGACGCTGCTCGTGCTGCGGCAGGCTCTCGCGGCGCATTGAGCCCACGCGCACGCGGGCGCTCTCGTCTACGTCGAGCGGCAGCTCCGGTTTCCTGACTAGAGGTCGCCGAACATCCGCTGCAGCAGCGCGAGCGCGGCGATCGCCGTCGTCTCGGTCCGCAGCACGCGCGGACCCAAGCGCAGCGCCGTGAATCCCGCCGTGACCGCCGCGTGCTCCTCCTCGTCCGTGAGCCCACCCTCGGGCCCGACGAGAACCGTGAGGCTGTCACTCGGGCGCGGCACGTCGTTCAGCGCCGCGGTGCCGACCGGTGAAAGCAGCAGACGCGTGCCCGGCGAGGTGCCCGCATCGCCCTCGAGAAAATCCCTGAGCGCCAGCGGCGCTGCCACCGATGGCAGGCGATTGCGTCCGCACTGCTCGCAGGCGGCGATCGCGATCGCGCGCCAGTGATTCACCTTGCGGTCGGACTGTTGCGCGCTGAGGCGCACCACGCTGCGCTCGGTGAGCACCGGCACGAACTGCGCCACGCCGAGCTCGGTCGCCTTCTGCACGACGAGATCCATGCGCTCGCCGCGCGAGACGCCCTGTGCCAGGGTGAGCCTGAGCGGCGACTCGCGCTCGATCGGCTGGTGCACACCGACGGCGACGATCACCTCGCCGCCGTGCGCCTTGTCGATGCTCGCCTCGTACTCGCCGCCCGCGCCATCGAAGAGGACGAGCGCGGCGCCGACGCGCAGTCTCAGCACGCGGGTGATATGGCTCGCGGCATTTCCCTCCAGCTTCACGCGCTTGCCGGAGACCAGCGGCCCTTCGACATAGACGCGGGTCAGGCGCATGTCGCGAGCCCGATGCCCTCTCGTGCCACATCGACCATGAGATCGATCTCCTCCGGAGTGATGACGTACGGCGGCATGAAATACACGACGTTCCCCACCGGGCGCAACAGTACGCCGCGCTCGAGCGCGTGGCGGTAGACGGTGAGGCCGCGGCGCTCCTGCCACGGATAGGGCGCGCGGCTCGCCTGGTCGCGCACCATCTCGATCGCGACGATCATGCCGCACTGGCGCACCTCGGCGACGTGGGGATGGTCCTCGAGCTCGCGCGCACGCCGACCCAAGTGCGCCGCCAGCGCGCGGTTGCGCTCGAGCGTGCGGTCCTCGCGGAAGATGGCGAGGCTGGCACGCGCGGCGGCGCAGGCGAGCGGATTGCCGGTGAAGCTGTGCGAATGGAGGAAGGCATTGAGCTTCACGTACTCATCGTAGAAGGCCGCGTAGATCGGCTCGGTCGTCATCACCGTCGAGAGCGGCAGGTAGCCGCCGGTCAGACCCTTCGAGAGGCACAGGAAGTCGGGGCGGACGGCGGCCTGCTCGCACGCGAACAGCGTGCCGGTGCGCCCGAAGCCCACCGCGATCTCATCCGCGATCAGGTGCACGGCGTGACGGTCGCAGGCCGCGCGCAGCAGCGACAGGTAGACGGGGTCGTACATGCGCATGCCGCCCGCACACTGCACCAGCGGCTCGACGATGACCGCGGCGGCCTCGTGCGCGTGACGCCCGAGCGCGGCCTCCATGTGCGCGAACTGCGCGCGCGAGTGCTCGGCCCAGGTCGCGCCGGCGGCGCGCCCGTAGCAATCGGGCGACGGCACGCTGATCACGTCCATGAGAAGCGGGCGGTAGATCTCCTTGTAGAGCTCGACGTTGCCGACCGCGAGCGCGCCCAGGGTCTCGCCGTGGTAGCTGTTGGTGAGAGTGATGAAGCGGCGCTTGTCCGGGCGGCCGACGTTGCGCCAGTAGTGAAAGCTCATCTTCACGGCCACCTCGACCGCGGAGGAGCCGTTGTCGGCGTAGAAGCAGCGGGTGAGCCCGGCAGGGGCGAGCGCGGCGAGCTCCTCGGAGAGCGCGATCACCGGCTCGTGGGTAAAGCCGGCGAGGATGACCTGCTCGAGCTGCTCGAGCTGCGCGCGCACCGCGGCGTTGATGCGCGGGTTCGCGTGGCCGAAGAGATTCACCCACCAGGAGCTCACCGCATCGAGATAGCGCCTGCCGGCATAGTCCTCGAGCCAGGCGCCGCGGCCGCGGCGGACCGGGATCGGCGGCAGCTGCTCGTGATCCTTCATCTGCGTGCACGGATGCCAGACGTGGGCGAGATCGCGCGTGACGAAGGGTGTGTTGGCGGAGCTCATGCGGGGAATTGTGGCAGAATCGGCCCGCCGGCATGACCATCACCACCGCCACCATCCCCGACAGCGCGCCCCTGAGAGTCGATGCCGCGACGGGACTGCTCGTGGGCGCGCGCCAGGTGCTGTCGCCGCATTTCGATGCGCGCCCCGCGGGCGTGAAACCGGATCTGCTCGTGGTACACGGCATCAGCCTGCCGCCGGGAGAGTTCGGCGGGCCGTGGATCGACCGCCTGTTCACCGGCACGCTGCCGCTCGATGCGCATCCGTACTTCCGCGCCATCGCCGGCTCGCGCGTCTCGGCGCACGCCCTCATCCGCCGTGACGGCGAGATCGTCCAGTACGTGCCCTTCGGTGCGCGCGCCTGGCACGCCGGGCAGTCCGAGTACGACGGCCGCAGCGCCTGCAACGACTTCTCGATCGGCATCGAGCTCGAAGGAGCCGACGACACCCCCTACACGGACACGCAGTACGAGGAGCTCGCCCGGCTCGCTGCCGCGCTCTTCGACGCCTACCCCTCGCTCGGCCCCGAGCACATAGTCGGCCACAGCGACATCGCGCCCGAGCGCAAGACCGATCCCGGGCCGCTGTTCAACTGGCGGCGCCTGCGGACGCTGGTCGAGGAGCGGACGGCACTGCGCTGACTCAGGCTTTCCTGCCGCGCTGGTGCTTCCACAGCACCTCGGCGCCGCGCTCGTGCCGCGCCAGCACGCGTGCCACCACGAACAGCAGATCCGACAGGCGGTTGAGGTATTTCAGCAGCTCGGGATTGACGCTCTCGGCGCGCGCCAGGGTCCAGGCGCGCCGCTCGGCGCGGCGCGCGACGGTGCGCGCGAGGTGGCAGGCGGCGGCCGCCGGCCCGCCGCCGGGCAGGATGAATTCCTTGAGCGGCGGCAGCGCGTCGTTGAAGCCATCGAGGACCCGCTCGAGGCGCGTGACCTGCTCGGCGCGGATCATCTGGTGGCCCGGGATGCAAAGCTCGCCGCCCAGGTCGAACAGCTCGTGCTGCACCTCGGTCAGGCAGTCGCCGACCTCCTGCGGCAGCCCCGGGATCGCGAGCAACACGCCGACGACGCTGTTGAGCTCGTCCACGGTGCCGTAGGCCTCGACACGGGCGCTGTCCTTTGGCACGCGGCTGCCGTCGCCAAGGCCCGTGCTGCCGTCGTCGCCGGTGCGCGTATAGATCTTGCTCAGGCGGTTTCCCATTGGTCGTATCCTAAGCCATATGGCATCCAAAGAACTCGAAGCGGCGCTCGCAGCCGCGCGCGCCGCGAGTGAGGTGATCCGCGCTCACTACCGCAAGAGCCCGGGGGTGCGCTTCAAGACCGACGCCTCCCCGGTGACCGAGGCGGATCTGCGCTCCGAGGAGGTGATCCGCGCCACGCTGAGCGAGCGCTTTCCCGGCTATGGCTTCTACGGCGAGGAGACCGGCCAGCACGCGATGGGGGCGGAGAATGTCTGGCTGGTCGACCCCATCGACGGCACGAAGGCGTTCGTGCGCGAGATCCCTTTCTTCTCGACGCAGATTGCCCTGATGCGCGCCGGCGGGCTCGTGCTCGGGGTGTCGAGTGCACCGGTCTACGGCGAGCTCGCCTGGGCCGAGGAGGGCGGCGGGGCCTACCTCAACGACCGCCCGATCCGCGTGAGCGGCGTCACGGCGCTCGCCGCGGCGGCGATCTCCACCGGAAATCTCAAGAGTCTGGCCGCCTCACCGCGCTGGCAGCGCTTCGGCGGGCTGGTCGGCGCCGTGGGCTATGTGCGCGGCTACGGCGACTTTCTGCACTACCATCTGCTCGCGCGCGGCGCGCTCGAGGCGGTGATCGAATCCAACGTCAACATCCTCGACATCGCGGCGCTCACCGTGATCGTGCGTGCGGCGGGCGGCACCTTCACCGATCTCGAAGGACGCGCGGTCGGACTCGCGACCACGAGCGTGCTCGCTAGCAACGGACACGTGCATGAGGCGGTGCTGGCGGCGCTCACGCCCTAGCGTTTCCATCTTGCCTTGCGGGCGAAAACCCGTGCGCCAGGCTTGCTACGAAGTGCTCGGCTGCTGAGGTGATCGTAACCGCTGAGGATCTAGCCCCGCTTTTCGCCCGCCGCCAAACGAAGCTGCAG
>JASHQW010000031.1 GCA_030038875.1 Gammaproteobacteria bacterium
CGCCACTACGCGTGGCGCTGGCCGACGCTTCCTTCAGGAGATCGCAGTCGTATTCGTGGGAACGCTGCGCGGAAGAGACCTTGCGGTACCTCGCCGCGGCCGCGCGGCGCCACGGCGTTTCCGTGCCGCAGATTGCCGCGTGCAACCCGGGGGGAGGCTGAGCGCCGTGGATTATACCCAGGCCGGCTACCTGCTCAGAGCGAGGAAAGCCGCGCGCTACGTCTCGCTCTATGGGCTATCGCGAACCCTGGCAAAGATCAGGGGACAGTACCACATGAAGTCGGCGGAGGAATTTTCCGGCGCGCGCTGGGTGAATGAGCGCTGTCGACATCCGGACGCGCCGGAGCGCTGCGTTGCGTTGATCGGCTGCGGGAACTATGCGTACTCCAACATCGCCTTCTATCTGCGCAAGCGCCATCGCGGCTTCCTGCGCCTCACCTACGATCGGCACAAGAGCCGCGCCATGTCGCTGTGCAGGGCCTTTGGCGGTGCCGCCGCAGTCGCGGACTGGCAGGAGATCGTCGCCGATCCACAGGTCCGGCTCGTGTTCATCGCTACCAACCATGCCTCGCACGCGCAGTACGCATTGGCCTGCATCGAGGCGGGCAAGCATGTGCACATCGAGAAGCCTCATGTGGTGAACGCGCAGCAGCTCGATCGACTCGTCGCCGCCATGCGCCGCCACCCGGACACGAAGGTCTTTCTCGGCTTCAACCGTCCCCGGAGTGCTCTGTTCAGGCGGCTGCAGGCCTCGCTGGCGACGCAAGCGGGCCCGCTGATGATCAATTGGTTCGTCGGCGGCCACGAAGCGGCAGCGAAACCATGGTATCTCAACCCTGAAGAGGGCGGGGTGGTCCTCGGCAATCTGTGCCATTGGACCGACCTGACGCTGCAGCTGGTATCGCTGCACAAGGCATTCCCGTGCCGGATCGTTCCGGCTACGCCGCCGGGGGCTACCTCCGAGGTCGTCGTCTCGATCATTTTTGCCGACCGCTCGTGTGCGGCGATCACGTTCTTTTCGGCGCAGGCGCACGCGTTCGAGGGCGTGCGGGAAACCCTCAATGTGCAGCGCGGCGGTGTAGTCGCCAACCTCCGCGATTTCCAGTCGCTCACCGTCGAGTCCGGCCCGAGCAAGACGCGCTGGCGCTTGCGACACCGGGATCATGGTCACGAGGCCAACATCGTCAGCTCGCTCGATCGGGCGCTGCGCGCCGGCGCAGCCGGCGAGGACGTTGCTTACGTCGCGGCAACGGCCCGGCTCTTCCTCGCGGTCCGCGAGGCAATTGAGTCGGGTGGGACCGTGGTCGTCCCGCCGGAGGATCCGGAGCGCGGCCCCGGACGGCAGCCGGGCGGCCGCGAGGCCTGAATGCGGCAGCTGCTGCAATCGCTGAATGACGGGCGCACCGTGCTCGCCGAAGTGCCGGCCCCGCAGGCCGCAGCCGGCGCGCTCCTGATGCGGACGACCCGCTCGCTCGTGTCCGCCGGCACCGAGCGGATGCTGGTGGAATTCAGCCGTGCGGGCTGGCTGGAGAGGGCGCGGCAACAGCCCGAAGCTGTCCGCCAGGTGCTCGACAAGCTAAGCACGGACGGGCTGCTGCCGACCGTGGACGCCGTGCGCAGCCGACTCGACCGGCTGCTGCCGCTCGGCTATTGCAACGTCGGTGTGATTGCCGAAGTCGGCGTGGATGTGCGCGGCTTTGCGCCCGGGGGCCGCGCCGTGTCGAACGGACCCCACGCGGAGTGGGTCGCGGTACCGCGCAACCTCTGTGCACGGGTACCGGATGAGGTGTCGGACGACGAGGCCGCCTTCACCGTTCTCGGCGCGATTGCGCTGCAAGGCATGCGCCTTGCTGCGCCGACCCTTGGGGAGAGCTTTGCAGTCATCGGACTCGGGCTTGTCGGATTGCTGGCTGTGCAGCTGCTGCGGGCGAACGGCTGCAGGGTGCTCGGCTTTGACCCGGATCCGCACAGGTGCGATCTGGCGCGCCGCTTCGGCGCCGATGCGCTGGTCCTCGACGGCGCGGCTGACGTGCTGATGACGGCGGATTCGTTCACGCAGGGACTCGGCGTGGACGGGGTGCTGATCACAGCCGCGACGGCGAGCAACGAGCCGGTCAGCCAGGCCGCGCGCATGTGCCGCAGGCGGGGCCGGATCGTCCTGGTCGGCGTGGCCGGCCTGACGCTCGAGCGCGCAGATTTCTACCAGAAGGAACTGTCGTTCCAGGTGTCCTGCTCCTACGGACCGGGGCGGTACGACCCGGAGTACGAGGAGCGGGGCAACGACTACCCGCTTGGCTTCGTCCGCTGGACCGAGCAGCGCAACTTCCAGGCGATCCTGGACATGCTGCGTGCGCGGCGCCTGGACGTCCGGCCGCTGATCTCGCACCGCTTTGCCTTCGACGCCGCGCCCGCGGCCTACGATCTGCTGACGGGCGGCCGTGAGCCATATATCGGCATCCTGCTGGAGTACCCGCCGCCTGCGCTCCAGGACGCACCGATACGCAGCATCATGTTGGGCTCGCCGAAAGCCCGCTCGAGCGCTCGCACTTCTCCCGCTATCGGGCTCATCGGCGCCGGTAACCACTCGGCGCGTGTGCTCATACCCGCCTTCGTGGCCGCCGGCGTCAGCCTCTACGGCGTCGCGAGCCAGGGCGGCGTCACGGCGGCTCACTGCGCCCGGAAGTTCGGGATCAGCCGCGCAACCACCGATCCCGTGGCGCTGATCGCCGCGCCGGACGTCGATGCGGTCGTGATCGCAACGCGGCACGACAGTCATGCCGGTCTGATCGTGCAGGCGCTGCGGGCCCACAAGCACGTGTTCGTGGAAAAGCCGCTGGCGATCACCGCCGACCAGGTCGATGCGATCGTCGACGCCTGGGAACGATCGGAAATCGACGGGTGCCGGCCGTATCTCGTGGTGGGCTTCAATCGGCGTTGCGCGCCGCAGGTGTTGCGTATGAAGGCGCTGCTCGCAGATGTGCGCGAGCCGAAGAGCCTCATCGTGACGGTCAATGCCGGCGCGGTTCCGGCGACGCATTGGACGCAGGACCGAAGCGTCGGCGGCGGCCGCATCATCGGTGAAGCGTGTCACTTCGTGGACCTGCTGCGGTTTCTTGCCGGAGGGCCGATCGTGCGCTCGAGCGTCGAGACGCTCGGCGATGGCCGTGCCAATCCGGCCGACAGCGCTGCGATTACACTGCGCTTTGCCGACGGCTCGGTGGGCAGCATCCACTACCTCGCCAACGGCCACCGTGCCGTGCCGAAGGAGCGGTTGGAGGTGTTCTGCGCCGGCAGGGTGCTGCAGCTCGACAACTTTCGTCGCCTGCGGGGATACGGCTGGCCGCACTTCTCGCGGTTCAATCTGTGGCGGCAGGACAAGGGCCAGAGAGCTCTGGTGCAGGTGTTCGTCGATGCGTTGAGGACCGGGGGCGATCCTCCGATCCCGTTTGAGGAGCTCATCGAGGTCAGCCGTGCCGTCATTGCCATCGATGAGGCCGCGCGCCGTTGAGCGACCTGGCGCTCTACTTTCACACCGTTCGTCATCTGCGGCCCGTCCAGGTCGCCAATCGGGTCTGGCGGCGCATCCACCGGCCGCGCGCCGACTTGCGCCCTGCGCCGCCGAAGCGTACGACTGCCGGCGCGTACGCGGCCCCGGTCGCTCGACCCCAGACCTTCTTCCCGCCGGATTCGTTCCGCTTCCTCAACGTCTCGCGGTGCTGCGCGACG
>JASHQW010000167.1 GCA_030038875.1 Gammaproteobacteria bacterium
GTCGGCCGCCGCCGCGGCCGGGAGCGCGGCCAGCGCGGCGAGAAAACACAGAGAGAGAAGCGCAAGGCGCGCGCGGTTCGAGATCAAAGCAGCCCCCGGTCAAGCCGTTCTTGTGGGTGCGGCAGTTTACGCCATGCCGCCGCTCACCGAGAGCACCTGGCCCGTCACGTACGCGGCGTCCTCCGAGGTGAGGAACGCCACGACCGCCGCCACCTCCTCAGGCAGGCCCAGGCGATTCATCGGCACCAGCCGCTCGATGGCGGCCGCGTCGAAGAGGCCGTCGGTCATGGGAGTGGCGATGATTCCCGGGGCCACCGCGTTGACCGTCACCCCGCGCGTTGCGACCTCGAGCGCGAGCGCGCGGGTCGCGGAGTTGAGCGCGCCCTTGGCGGCCGCATAGTTGACCTGCCCCTTGTTGCCGATGAGCGCCGCGACGGACGAGACGCTCACGATCCGGCCCCAGCGCGCGCGAATCATGGGCATGAGGAGCGGCTGCGTGGCATTGAAGAAGCCGTTGACCGAGACGTCGATCACGCGCCGCCACTGCGCGGCGCTCATTCCGGGCAGCACGGCGTCGTCGTGCACTCCGGCGTTGTTGATGAGGATCTGGATAGGCCCCGCCTCGAGTACGCCCTCGAGCGCCGCGCGGGCCGCCTCCGTGTCGGTCACGTCGAAGCGGATGACTTCGGCACGGCCGCCGTCAGCCGAGATCCCGCGCACCAGCTCACCCGCGGCGTCCACGCCTCGATGACAGTGGACGTACACGTGATGTCCCGCGCGCGCCAGGCGCCGGCAGATGGCCCCGCCGAGGGCGCCGCTCCCGCCGGTGACGAGGGCGCGCTTGCCCGCGGGGCTCACGCGTGGGTCCCGGTGCTCGCCGGCTGCGCGCCGAAGGCGGCGTCGAAGACGATGCTGGCCCGGCCGGAGACGAGCACCCGTCCCCCGCCGCTCGAGACGCTGAACTCGTAGAGCACGGTGCGCCCGTCGCCGGTGATGCGCTCCGCCGCGGCGATCAACTCCTCCTCGAGATCGTCGAGGCGGCTCACCTGGAGCGCGACGTTGCGCACGCTGGCGAGATAGCCGACGGTAGCGCCGATGCTGCCCTTGAGGTGCCTCGAGACGGTGCTGGCGAGCGGGGCGCTCGCGGCGATGAGCGCGCCGTGCACGGCCATGGCCTGCGCGGCGTACTCGATGCCGCAGGCGGCGCCGAGGCGCCCGTGAGCACGCAGCGGGTTGTCGGCCGAGCGATGCGTGTGGCTGCGGCAGCGGATGTGCGCCGCATCCCAGGCGAGCACCTCATCGAGCAGGCACATGCGTCCCTTGTGAGGGATGTGCTGCTCGATCCACTGCCGGTCTAGGGGCACGGGCTCACCTCGATGCGCAGGCGCAGCGTCTCCAGGTAATCGATCACCACCGCGCCGTGCTCGCGGCGCGCAATCCGGCTGAGCAGCGGGAGGCTCCGCGCCGCGGGCACCTCTGCGCGCAGCGCCTCGAGCTGCGGCTCCGCCAGCTCTTCCGCGGGCGCCGCACTCAGCTCCACCGCGAGGCGTGCGAGCGATGCCCGCCGCGCCGCGGGTGTAAGAAGCAGCGCCACCGCGAACGCCTGCGGAATCGGGCGCACCGAGCGCATCGGCTCCGGATAGTCCGCATCATAGGCAATGAGAAGCACCGCCGTCTCCTCGACGCGCAGCTGCACCAGCGCCTCGAGCAGCCCCGCCCCGAAGCTCGCATCGTAGGCGCAGAGCGCGTTCGAGGCGGCGCTCGCGCCGGTGGCGATCCCCCAGTAGCCGGAGGCGGCGTTGTGCACGGAGTTGTGAAAGCGCGTCGGCGAGATCTGCCGTTCGGGACCGGCGAGCACCTGACAGATCTCCTGGCAGTTCTCGCCGTCCCCTCCCGAGGAGGAGAACACCGCGGCGAGCGTTGCGGCAGAAGCGCCGGCACGTGAGACGGCCTCGAGCCCGGCGGTGAGCGCGAGCCGCACGACCTTCCCGGTCCGGCGCCGCTCGGCGGGCGGCAGGCAATTGAGTGGCGGGATCACCGTCGCCCGCGGCGCATAAGGCGCGCGGCCGGCCAGAACCTCCGCCGCCGCAGGCCAGTCCGAAAGTCCGGGACCCAAGAGCCCCAGGCCCTCGACCCACGCCGTGAGCGCAGCGCTCATCCGGCCCTCCCGAAGATCAAGCTGCAGTTCGAGCCGCCGAAGCCGAAGGAATTGCTCATAGCGGCTTTGAGAGGCGCGCGGCGGCTCTCGAGCAGGTAGCTCACCTCAAGCTCGGGATCGACGAGGCGCGTGTTGACGCCGCCCGGCAGGAGACCGTGACGGAGCGAGAGCGCGCAGATGACCGCTTCGAGGCCCCCGGCGGCGCCGAGCGTGTGTCCGGTGGCCCCCTTGGTCGAGCTGCCAGGGAGGCGGGTGCCGAGCACGGCGGCGACGGCGCGGGCCTCGGCGGCGTCGTTGCTCGCCGTGCCGGTGCCGTGGAAGTTGAGGTAGTCGATGTCACCAGGAGCTAAGCGCGCCGCGGCGAGCGCCTGCGTCATGGCGGCGCGCGCGCCGCGGCCTTCCGGGTGGGGCGCAGACATGTGCCAGGCGTCGCTCGACTCCCCGGTGCCAAGGAGCAGCACGGCGTCTGCGGCGAGGCTCTCGGGCGGGCGCTCGAGGAGGGCGAAGGCCGCCGCCTCGCCGATCGAGAGCCCGTCGCGCTCGGCATCGAAGGGCCGGCAGGCGCTGCGCGCCACGAGCTGCAGCGAATGAAAGCCATAGAGCGTCGTCAGGCAGAGCGTATCGACGCCGCCCACGACCGCGGCATCGACGAGCCCCGCCTCGATCGCGCGCCGCGCGGAGGCGAACACCTTGGCGCTGGACGAGCAGGCCGAGGAGATGACGGCCGCAGGACCTTCGAGCCCGAGCGCGCGCCGCACGAAGGCCGCGACCGAGAAGGTGTTGTGCGCGCCGCGGTAGCGAAAGTCGGCGGGCAGCGCGCCGGTCGCCGCATCGCGCCGCCGGTAGGCGAGCTCGGTCTCGAGGATCCCGGAGGTGCTGGTGCCGAGCCACACGCCGATGCGCGCGCCTCCGAGGCGCGCGGCCGCCGCTTCGACGGCCGCCTCGAAGCCGTCCTGCCGGAGGCTTAAGCGCGCGAGGCGATTGTTGCGGCACTCGAACTCCTCGAGCTCCGGCGGCAGCCGCTCGTCGTCGACGCCCGCCACCTCGCCGACCCAGGTGTCGAGCCGGACGGTCTCGAAGGCGCAGGGGGCGAGCCCGGTGCGCCCCGCGGCGAGTGCGGTGAGCGTTGCATCGAGCCCGCGGCCGAGGCAGCTCGTCGCCGTGAAGGCGGTTAGCGCGAGCGGCTTCACGGAAGCCGTCCGACGAGCAGCACGTTGGCGAAGGGGGTTCCCTCACTCATCGGCAGCGCCTCGGTGGCGAAGCCGAGTCGCTCGAGGAGGGCGCGCCACTCGCGTGCCGGCCGGCAGGCGAGCGGCAGCAGCCGGCGGCGCCTGGCGAGCGCCACGACGCGATCGACGAGCGTGCTCAAGGCGAAGGGCGCGCCTGCCTCGGCATCCCCGACACGCAGCAGCAGAACGCCGTGCGGGGCGAGGCACGCCCGCGCCCGCTCGAGGACCGCCTCCTGGGAGGCGTAGTCGGTGAAGTGCAGCACGTCGAGTAGGACGATCGCATCGACGGGTCTGTAGTCTACGTGACGGATGTCGCCCTCGACGATGCAGGCGCGCTCACCGAGCGCCGCCCGTGCCCGCGCCACTTCGCGCGGGTTGATCTCGACGCCCGTCAGCTGCTCGGGGACGGGCGGGCGCGGCCACTCGTGCGGGTAGCTTCCCGTGCGGTGTGCGGCTTCTGCCGCGAGCAGCCAGGAGGCGAGAAGTCCCTGGCCGCAACCCAAATCGAGAATCCGCCTGCTCTCTCCCAGCAGCCCGCGCGCGAGGATCGCCGCGAAGGCCGGGTCGCCCTTGAGCTTGCCGCGCGCGAAATGCCAGGCGAAGCGCCCGGCGGCGCGGTAGGGAGCGCTCGCGGCCTCGACAAGCGCCGCGCTCGCCGCGTCGGTCCT
>JASHQW010000168.1 GCA_030038875.1 Gammaproteobacteria bacterium
CGCGTCGCGGTACTGCGGCTGGTGCATGTGCCAGAGCAGGACGACCGGCAGGCGCGCGGCGGGTGCCACGGATAAGCCTCCTCAGGTCCGGAGCTTGCGCAGCATGTCGGGCGTGACCAGCACCACGCCCTTCTCGGTGACGTGAAAGCGCCGGACGTCCGCGCCGCGGTCGCTGCCGATCGCCATGCCGTCGGGAATCTCGCAACCCTCATCGATGATCGCACCATGGATGCTGCAGCCGCGGCCGATCTCGGCGTGCGGCAGCACCACCGCGCGGTGGATGGCGGTGCGCTCCTCGACGCGCACGTCGGAGAACACCAGCGACTCGCGCACCACCGCGCCGGAGATGATGCAGCCGCCCGACACCATGGAATTGACGGCCATACCGCGCCGCCCGTCCTCGTCGAGGATGAACTTGGCGGGCGGCTGCTGCACCTGGTAGGTCCAGATGGGCCAGTCCTCGTCGTAGATGTTGAGCTCGGGCTTGACGTACACCAGCTCGATGTTGGCGTCGTAGTAGGCATCGAGCGTACCGACGTCACGCCAGTAGCTCTGCGCGCGCGTCTTCACGTCCTGGAAGGGATACGCGAACACCTGGCGGCCGGTATCGATCGCCTCCGGCAGGATGTCCTTGCCGAAGTCGTGGGAGGAGGCCTCGTTCGCCGCGTCCGCGCTCAGCATGCTCTCGAGGAGCGGTGCGTTGAACACGTAGATGCCCATGGAGGCAAGGATGGCGTCGGGGCGGCCCGGCAGCGCATCGGGCACCGCGGGCTTCTCCGCAAAGCGCGTCACGCGGTTCCACTCGGTGGCGGTGAGCACGCCGTAGTGCTGCGACTGATCCGTGGGCACTTCCACCACTCCCACGGTGATGTCGGCGCCCTTCTCCACGTGGTAGGCGATCATCGGGCCGTAGTCCATCTTGTAGATGTGGTCCCCGGCGAGCACCAGCACGTGCTTGGGGTGGTGCGAGGCGATCAGCTCGTTGTTCTGATACACCGCATCCGCGGTGCCGCGGTACCACAGCGCTCCGATCTGCTGCTGCGCGGGCACCACCTCGACGAACTCGCCGAACTCGCCGCGCAGGTAGCTCCAGCCGTGCTGCACGTGCTGGATCAGCGACTGCGCCTTGTACTGAGTGAGGATCGAGATCTGACGGATGCCGGAGTTCACGCAGTTCGACAGCACGAAGTCGATGATGCGGAACTTGCCGCCGAAGGGCGTCGCCGGCTTGCAGCGGTTCAGCGTCAGATCGCGCAGCCGCTCCCCGCGGCCGCCGGCCATGATGATCGCCAGGGTGCCGCCCGTGAGGCGGCTCACGTAGCGTCCCGATGAGGCGCGGGCGGGCTGGCGGGTCATGGCGGCTACTACAGCGCAAGGTGCGGCGGCTGCGCAACCGCGCAACCTGCCTCCCTCACAGCCATTTCATGAGCCCGAGCTCGTAGGGGTGGGTGAGCAGCTCGTGAAACGGGTAGATGCGGATCTCGGTGGCGAACTGGCCGCACTCCGGCGGCTCGGCGTCCAGCGCGAAGATCGTCTCGCCCGCCTTGTCGGCGTCGTCGGCGGCCTCGAGCGCCGCGCGCCACAGCCCGTCACGGACCGGCTGGGCGTACGAGGACAGGGCGGGCGGCATGCGGTCGGCCCGCGGGAGCAGGCGCCGGGCAAGGAACTCCACCCGTACGTCGGCCGGTGCGAGCCCATTGAGCGCCACGGCCACCGAGAGCCGCAGCCGCTCGCCGCGCGGCAGATCGCGCGTCGAATCGCTGAGGAGCTTGAGGCTGACCTTGGGCCAGGCGGCCCGGACCCGCTGCTTCCAGTCGGCGAGCGTGCGCGCCCCCGTGAAGCCGTCGGCCGCGAGCCGCCGGTATTGCGCGATCGCCGGCTGGTAGAGGCCGCGGGTGTAGTCGAACAGAACGCGGCGCATATTGAAGCGCGGAATCACGCTCATCATGGCGCGCTTGCTGCGGCGCACCCATTCCGGCGGGCAGGCGGGCGCGTCCTTGTCGTAGTAGAGCGGCAGCACCTCCTCGGCAATGGTGTCGAGGATCAGGCCGGCCTCGAGCGCGTCGCGCCGCTCGGGATCGGCCACGTTCGCCGGCGCGATGCCCCAGCCGTTGTCCTGCATCCAGCCCTCGGCCCACCAGCCGTCGAGAATCGAGAGATTCAGCCGCCCGTTGATCGCGGCCTTCATGCCGGAGGTACCGCTCGCCTCGAGGGGGGAGATCGGGTTGTTGAGCCACACATCGACCCCGGCCACCAGGCTGCGCGAGAGCTGCAGATCGTAGTCCTCGACGAACACGATGCGCCCGAGGAACTCCGGGCTCATCATCAGCTGGCGGATCTCGCGCAGCACGTGCTTGGCGGGCTCGTCGGCCGGATGCGCCTTGCCGGCGAACAGCAGCACGAGCGGACGCTCGGGGTTGTTCAGCAGCCGCGCCAGACGCGCGCGGTCATGCATGAGCAGCGTCGCGCGCTTGTAAGTCGCGAAGCGCCGCGCGAAGCCGATGGTCAGCACTCCGGGGCGCTGCGGGTCGAGGAGCCGCGTCACATGGTGCAGCTGAGCCGGCGAGAGGCCCTTGCGCTCGTATTCGCGCTGCAGCCGCTCGCGCACGCTCACCAGCATGCGCGATTTCACGTCCTGGGCGGTCGCCCAGTAGCGCTCGTCCGGCACGCGCTCGAGCGCGCTCCAGAAGTCGGTATCGCGCAGGCGCTCGCGCCATTCGACGCCGAGCTCGCGATCGAAGAAATTGGTCCACCGCTGATGCAGGAAGGTGGGCACGTGCACGCCGTTGGTGACGTATCCGACCGGGTTGTCCTCGGGACGCACCTCCGGCCACTCGTCCGAGCACAGCCGCGCCGATACGCCTCCGTGGATGCGGCTCACCCCGTTCACATGGCGCGCGCCGTTCAGGGCGAGGCGCGTCATGTTGAAGAGATGCGGCACCGACGGCGCGCGCGCCAGATCGAGGAACCGCTCGACCGGTATCCCGACCTCGCGGATGAAGTCCGCGAAGTGCGCCACCACCAGGTCGTGTCCGAAGGCATCGTGCCCGGCGGCCACCGGCGTGTGCGTCGTGAAGACGCAATCGGCCGCCACGGCCTCGAGTGCGGCGTTGAAAGGCAGCCCGGCCGCGAGATGCTCGCGCAGCAGCTCGAGGATGAGGAAGGCCGCGTGGCCCTCGTTGAGGTGCCACACGGCCGGCTGCGCGCCGAGCGCGCGCAGCAGCCGCACGCCGCCGATACCGAGGATCATCTCCTGACGGATGCGCGTCGAGTCGTCGCCGCCGTAGAGACGGTGGGTGATGTCGCGATCCGAGGGCGCGTTCTCCGGGCAGTTGGTGTCGAGCAGGTAGACGGGCACGCGCCCGGCCTGCGCCTTCCACACCCGCGCCACCACGTCGCGCCCGGCGATGCGCACGCTCACCTTGAGCCATTCGCCGCCGGCGGTGCGCACGGGCTCGACCGGCAGATCGCGCGGATCGCGTTCGCGGTACTCCGCCTGCTGATTGCCGTCGTTGTCGACGGTCTGGGTGAAATAGCCCTGCTCGTAGAGCAGTCCCACCGCCACGAAGTTGGCGCGCTCGTCGCTCGCCCCCTTGCAGTAGTCGGCGGCGAGCACCCCGAGGCCGCCGGAATAGATCGGGAAGCTCTCGTGAAAGCCATACTCCGCGCAGAAGTACGCGATCAGCGGCTCATCGGCACCGGGAGCGCTTACGTGCACATAGGCATCGAGCGTCGCAAGCGCCTCGCGGTAGCGCTCGAGATAGCCCTCGTCCCGCGCGCAGCGCTCGAGCGCGGACTGATTGACGCAGCGGATCATCAGGCGCGGGTTGCCGCTGGTCTGCTTCCACAGCTCGGGATCGAGATCCTCGAACAAAGCCCGGATGGGGCGATGCCAGCTGAAGAAGAGGTTGCCGGCCAGCTCGGGAAGCCGCGCAAGACCTGGGGGAATGACCGGAGTGACTTCTAGGAGCGAATTTCTCATCACCGGCCTTCGGCGAAGTACATGCCGAAGTCTAGCAGCACGCCCGCGGAGCCCGGTTCAGTAGACAGCCATGGGCGCCTGGCACGCAGCCTCCGAGACCGGAGGTTATGTTACAAATAGCAGGCAGGTACACAGTACTAGTTGAAAGCTAATACTATACACTATATAGTACTAGCAAATGGATGATAGTCAGGCACGCAAGTTTCAGAAGGACCTTAACGCAGGTCTGGTGGCCCTGGTTCTCCTCGCCGTGCTCGATCGCAGTACCGAGGATCTTTACGGCTACGAGATCGCCAAGCGGCTGCAGAAGGCCAACGAGGGCGAGGCGCTCTTCAAGGAGGGCACCATCTACCCGGTGCTGCGCACGCTCGCCGCGGGGGGACTCCTGACCAGCCGCGTCGTCCCTTCCTACTCGGGCCCGCCGCGGCGCTACTACCGCATCACCGATGAAGGCCGCTCGCTCCTCTCGCAGTGGAGTGGCATCTGGCGGCAGACGCGCGGCTTCGTCGACCGTTTCATTGAAGGAACCGACTCATGAGTGCTCATGCCCCCCGCTCGATCGATGAATACCTGAAGCAACTGCGCGCCGCGCTCGAGGGCCAGGATCCGGCGCTGATCCAGGACGCGCTCTACGACGCGGAGGAGTACCTGCGCGCCGAGGTGGCGGCCCATCCGGGCAAGTCGGAAGCCGACGTACTCGAGCTCATCAGTAGCACCTACGGCGCTCCCGAGGAGGTCGCCGCCGCCTATCGCGACACCGAAGCGAAGGTGAAAGCCGCGTTGAAGACCCCGCTGCCCGCGGCGGCGAGCGCGAGCGGCTGGAAGCGCTTCTTCGGCGTGTACCTCGATCCGCGTGCCTACACCTCTATCCTTTATATGCTGCTCGCGCTCGCCACCGGCATCTTGTACTTCACCATCGTGGTGACGGGCCTGTCGTTGTCGTTCGGCTTCGCGATCCTCATCATCGGCATCCCCTTCTTCCTCGCCTTCATCGGCATCACGCGCGTCATCGCCCTCGGCGAGGGGCGCCTCATCGAGGCGGTGACCGGCGAACGCATGCCGCGCCGCCCCGTGCACCCCGGTCCGCCGGCCGGCTGGCTGACGCGCATCGGCGAGATGCTGGGGGACGTGCGTACCTGGACGACCCTTCTCTACATGCTGCTCATGCTGCCGCTCGGCATCGTGTACTTCACGGTCACGGTGACCGGCCTGGCGGTTGGCCTCGCATTCACCTCCCTGCCGCTGCTTGTATTGGCGCGGTGGCTCGGATGGGACGCGAACGCCGTGTTCTCGGACGATGTGCACGTTGGCGGCTGGGCGCTCTCCGACCACTCGATGGTCTCGGCGGTGATCCTCGGCGTCCTCGGCGTACTGATCGTCACCCTCCTCATGCACGCGGCGCG
>JASHQW010000169.1 GCA_030038875.1 Gammaproteobacteria bacterium
AAGCGAGTGCGGGTAGAGCAGCAGCGCGAGCGCCGAGCCGAGCGCGAGCGTCGCGTAGGCGCCGTAGGCGCCCGTGGTGTTAGCGCCGGGGACCGCCAGCAGCAGCTTGTCGTGCGGCACGGCCGCAAAGATCCTGCTGAAGCCGCCGAGCTGGATGGGAATGACGATCACCGCGGCGAAGGCGGTGATGTAGATGAGGATGTCCTTGACGATGGCGATCGAGGCCGGCGCGCGCAGGCCACTCGAGTAGGTAAAGGCCGCGAGGATCAGGAAAGCGACGATCAGCGGCAGCTCGGCGACCCAACCGGTGCCGGAGATGCCGAGTCCGCCGATCACCACCTGAAGTCCGAGGAGCTGCAGCGCGATGTAGGGCATGGTCGCCACGATCCCCGTGACGGTGATCGCGAGCGCCAGCCAGCGGTTGCCGTAGCGGCCGCGCACGAAGTCCCCGGCGGTGATATAGCCGTGCTTGTGGCACACGTGCCAGAGGCGCGGAAACACCAGGAAGAGCAGCGGATACACCACGATGGTGTACGGCACGGCAAAGAAGGCCACGGCGCCGGCGCCGAAGGCGAGCGCCGGCACGGCGATGAAGGTGTAGGCGGTGTAGAGATCGCCGCCCACCAGGAACCAGGTGACGACGGTGCCGAAGCGCCGGCCGGCGAGCCCCCACTCGTGCAGCTGGCCGAGATCGCCCTTGCGCCAGTGCGCCGCGGCGAAGCCGAGCCAGGTGATGAAACCGAACAGCAGAACGAAAACGCTGAGCGCCACCCAGTTCACGTTCTGCATCTCGCACCCTCGGTGTTGTCTTCGTGGCGGCCGGGGCCGCTCGCGGCGGCGCTACCTTTCGGTGAGCACGTAAATGATCGCCGTCATCACCGCGGCGACCACGACGCACGCGAGCTGGTACCAGTAGAAGAACGGTATGCCGAACAGGGCGGGCTCGACCTTGTTGTAGAACGGCGGCCAGAGCACCGCCACGAACTGGATGAGAAACAGCAGGTACCACCAGCTCCAGGTGCTGCGCTCTCCCTGCCTAGGCTGCGCGTTGCTCATGGTGCATGCCTCCCCGGAGCGGGACCACGCCTGGCCAGGAAGCGCGCGTCCCGCTCGAGCAATTCACGCTATCGCTACGCCTTCGCCGCGCTGCGCTCGTGGTGCTCCTTCCAGATGCTGATGTGCCGCGTCTCCGGCATGAGGACCAGGGCGAGCACGAAGCATACGGCCGGCACGGCGATCGGATAATAGAGCGCACTGCCAAGACTATGGGTTGTCTGATACGCCGCCGTCGTGATGAGCGGCACCAAGCCTCCGCCCCAGCCATTGCCGATGTGATAGGGAACGGACACCGAGGTGTAGCGGATCCGCGCCGGGAAGTACTCGGCCAGAAACGCGCCGATCGGCCCGTAGACCATCCCGACATAACACACCAGGATGGCAACGATCACTATCGCGATGGGGTAGTTGATGTTACCCGGCTGCGTGACCGTTCCCAGCCAGGCGTACAAGGGGTAATAGGTGACGGCAGCCAGCAGGAAGCCTCCCAGGATGACTGGCTTGCGGCCGATGTTGTCGGACAGCCGTCCGAAGAGGATCAGACTTGGCGAGGCGATGAGGAGCGCGATGCCGACGATATAGGTCGACTGCAACAAGTCGATCTTCGACACCTGCTGCAGGAAGTACAGCGCCCAGAACTGGCCGCTGTACCAGACGACGCCCTCGCCCAGCACCACGATGCTGGCGATCAGGACGTAGCGGATGTTGCGGCTGAGGAAGGCCTCCTTCCACGGGTTCTTGGTCATCTGCCCCTTGGCCTTGATCTCCTTGAAGATGGGTGTTTCCTGCAGCTGCAGGCGGATATAGATGGCGATCGCCACCAGCAGGAAGGACACCAGGAACGGGATGCGCCACGCCCAGGCCTGGAAGTCCTCCTTGCCGAAGTAGCCGCGGCAAATGGCCACCACGGCCAGCGAGACCACGATCCCGAGCGTCGGCGAGGTCTGCAGCCAGCCGGTGTAGTAGCCGCGGCGCTCGTCCGAGACGTGCTCCGCGACGTAAGTGATCGCGCCGCCGTACTCGCCGCCCAGGCACAGTCCCTGAATCATCCGCAGCCCGAACAGGATGAACGCCGCCGTCACGCCGATCGCCTGGTAGGTCGGAATGAGGCCGATCGCGCCGGTGCCGAGGCCCATGCCACTCAGGGTGATCAGGAACGTGTATTTGCGGCCTACCTTGTCGCCCAGCCATCCGAACAGGAACGCCCCGAGCGGGCGGACCAGAAATCCGGCCGTGAACAGCGCGATCGTGCTCAGCAGCGCCGCGACCGGGTTCGATTTCTCGAAGAACTTGACCGACAGAACCGCAGCCAGACTACCGAAGATGTAGAAGTCGTACCACTCGATGATGTTTCCGACCGACGCCGCGACGATCACCGTGCGGAAATTCTTCGGAATATGATCCGCTGAATTCATGTGCCTCTCCTGGGATCGATGTCTTTCTGGATTTTTGGTTTATTGTCGACCACTGAAAAACACCCCGAAGGCGGATGCCACGTTCTTGCTTGATTATCCGCCGCAGCCTACCTCAAGAGCGCATCCCCGCGCCATGGGAGCCGCGCTTTCAGTAGCAGCCGCTCAGGCGGCCTCGATACGGTGGAAACTGCAGTCGGCTCAGAGCGTTGCGGGCCCGATGACCGCGCGCAACAAATCGCAATAGCCAGCGTGTCGCTGGGCAGTCAGTTGGCAAGAAGGGGGGTCAGGGAGCGCTGTGCGTCAGCCGCGGCTGCGACCGAGCGCGGCCAGCTTGCTGTGCGTGCGCGCCGCCTCGTCTTCTTCGAGCGCCGGCTGGTTGGCCTGCGACTGCTTCACCAGGGCCACGAACTTGTCGGCGCTGAGCGCCGGGCTGAAATAGAAGCCTTGGTACTGATCGCAGCCGAGATCGGCGAGCAGCGCGAGCTGCTCGGAGGTCTCGACGCCCTCGGCGATCACCTTGAGGCGCAGGCTGTGCGCCAGGGAGATGATGGCGCGCACGATCGAGGCGTCCTCGGAGCGGCGCGTCATCTCCTCGACGAAGCAGCGGTCGATCTTCAGCTTGTCGATCGGGAAGCGCCGCAGGTAGCTCATGCTCGAATAGCCGGTGCCGAAGTCGTCGACCGAGACCAGCACGCCCATGCTGCTGATCGCCTCGAGGATGAGGATCGACTCCTCCGCATCGCTCATGACCGCGCTCTCGGTGAGCTCGACTTCGAGCAGCTGCGGGTCGAGCTGAGCCCCATCGAGCGCGCGGCGGATCTGGTCCACGAGGTTGGTGAGGCGGAATTGCGAGGGCGCGAGATTCACCGCGACCCGCAGACGCGGCAGCCCCGACTCCTGCCAGGCCTTGGCCTGGCGGCAGGCCTCGTGCAGAACCCACTCGCCGATGTCGTCGAGCAGGCCACAGTCGTCGGCGATGCCGATGAAGTCCGCCGGCGGCAGCAGGCCGCGCTCGGGATGGCGCCAGCGGATGAGCGCTTCGGCGCTGTTGATGCGGCCGGTGGCGGTATCGACCTTGGGCTGATAGTGCAGCTCGAACTGCCCGCCGTGCAGCGCCGCGTGCAGCTCGCTCTCGAGCCTGACGCGGTCCTGCGTGCCGGCGCTCATGCCCTCGGCGTAGCACTGCACGTTGTTGCGGCCGCGCTCCTTGGCGGTGTACATCGCGGCATCCGCATGCGCCAGCAGCGTGTCGGCCGTGCGGCCGTCGTGCGGGTAGAACGCCATGCCGATGCTCGGCGAGATGTGCACGTCGATGCCGAGCAGCCGCATCGAGGGCTCCATGAGCTGGATCACGCGCCGGGCGACCGCGAGCGCCTCCGACTGAGTGATCGGCGGACCGAGGAGAATCACGAACTCGTCGCCCCCCAGGCGCGCGGTCGTATCGACCGAGCGCACCGCGCTCTTCAGGCGCTGCGCGACCTCGCGCAGCAGCTCGTCGCCGGCGCGGTGGCCGAGCGAGTCGTTGATGATCTTGAAGCGGTCGAGGTCGATCACCAGCACGGCGAACTCGTGCGCCTGGCGGTCCGACTGGGCGATCGTCTGGGTGATGCGGTCATCGAGCAGCAGCCGGTTGGGGAGCCCGGTGAGCGCGTCGTGCGAGGCGAGGTGGCGCAGCTTGCGGTTGGCCGCCTCGAGTCCGCGCGTGCGGTCGGTCACCACCAGCTCGAGGCTCTCGACGTGTTGCTTGAGTGCGCGCGCGTTGGCCCACTTGCGGCTGAGCGCGCTCGCGCACTGCAGGATCTCGATCGGCTCGAAGGGCTTCTTGACGACGATCAGCTTATCGGAGTGTCCGAGCCGCGAGAGCAACTCGAGCCAGTCGTAGTCGGTATAGGCCGAGCAGACCACCACCTGGATCTCCGGGTCGATGGCCCACAGGTGCTCGATGGTCTCGAGCCCGTCCCACCCGGGCGGCATGCGCATGTCGACGAACGCGACCGAGTAGGGGCGGCCCTCGGCGAGCGCTGCGCGCGCGAGCTCGACGCCGTCGCGCCCCTGCATGGCGGAGTCGACATCGAAGCTCGGACGCTCGATCGCGGGCCGCTGCTCGCCGAAGAGCGCCGCTTCCGCGGCCGACATCTTGCCCGCCTCCTGGCCGGCGAGAATCTTACGGTAATCGTCGTGGATCGACGCGTTGTCGTCGATTACCAGGACGCGATGAGTGAGAAGGTCCGCTTCACCGGTCATTTGAGCGGCTCCGGCGCCGCGAGCGGCAGCGTCAGCGTGAAGGTGGCGCCCATGCCGGGTCCGGGACTCTCAGCGCGCAGCGTGCCGCCAAGCTCGCGGGCGGCGAGGGCGCTCGAGTGCAGGCCGAAGCCATGCCCCTCGGCGCGGGTCGTGAAGCCATAGCTGAAAATGCGGTCGAGGTTCTCGCGCGGGATCCCGATTCCGGTGTCGATCACCGCGATCAGCACCGCCGAGGTCGAGGCGCGCACCCGTACCGTGACGCGCCGCTCGCCGCCGCCCTTGACCTCCGAGCAGGCGTACTTGGCGTTGCGGATCACGTTGACGAGGATCTGCAGCACCTTGTGCTTGTCGACCCTCACCATCGGCACGTCCTCGAAGTCGCGCACGATGGTCACGCCGTGGCGGCTGAAGGCACCCTCGTTCATGCGCAGGCTGTCATCGACCAGGACGCGCACATCCACGGTGTCGGTGATGCCGCCGAGCCGCGCATAGCCCTGCTGCATCGCCACGATCTCCTTGATGTGCTCGACGTTGTTGCGCAGCGCCGTCAGCTCAGCCACCGCCGCGTCACGCTCGGCGGTCAGCTCGCTCGCGAGCTCGGTGAGATACGCCGGCAGGTGCTTGCCCTGTGCGCTGCCCACGAAGGCGGCCAGATCCGCCGCGTGCTCCTTGAAGAGCGCCGCCACACGGGCCAGTCCCGCGCACTTGGAGCGCTTGATGCGCTCGGAGACCATGCTAGCGGAGACGTTGACGCTGTTGAGCACATTGCCGACGTTATGCAGCACGTTGGTGGCTACCTCGGCCATGCCCGCCTGGCGCGAAGCGGTGAGCAGCTGCTTGTGGACGCGCTCGAGCTCTTCCTCGGCCGCTCGGCGCTCGGTGATGTCCTGCACCATAGCGAGGGCACCGAGCGGTTGCCCTTCGGGGCCTGTCAGGCGCTGCGAGCTCGCCAGCACCGTGCGCCGCACACCGTCCGGCCGCTCGATGACGACCTCGAGGTCCTTGACTATCTGCCCGGCCACCGCTCGCGCCAGCAGGCGCTTTTCACGCGGAATCGGTGTCTTGCCGTCGGCGCGAAACACCTTCGACGTGAGAGGGTAGGGGTCGCGCGGCCCCGCGTCGCTCTGCGGGCGGATGCCGAAGAGCGCGGCGGCGGCGGGGTTGTAGTGGGTCACCTGGCCGCGCACGTCGCTGGAGAGCAGCGCCAGCGGCAGCTCTCCGACCACGGTGGCGAGCAAGGTCTGGTTCTGCAGCAGCGCCGCGGCCATCTCCTTGCGCGCCGAGATGTCGCGCAGGAACTCGACCGAGCATTCGGGCTCGGCGCCTCCGCCTGCGACGAGCGAGGTCGTGACGCGCACCCACAACGGACTGCCGTTCTTGCGGATGTAGCGCTTCTCGACGTCGAGGTGGGTGACCTCGTGGCGCCACAGACGCTCGAGGCCCGCCTTGGTGGACTCGAGGTCGTAGGCGTGCGTCAGACTTTCGACCGACTGCTCGCGCAGCTCATCGTTCGTATAGCCGAGCATCGCGCAGAACGCGAGGTTGGCGTGCCGGAAGCCGCCATCGCGGTTGGCGAAGGCGATGCCAACGGGCGCGTGCTCGACCGTATTGCGGAACAGCGTCTCCACCGGCCGGGCGGCGCTCGGCACCCGGAACAGCCCCGTGGCCCCCGAGTCCCCCACGTCAACATCCGGCCCGCCCGCGGGCTTGGTGCTCACGTGCACTCTCTCCGGCGAGGGGCTGCGT
>JASHQW010000170.1 GCA_030038875.1 Gammaproteobacteria bacterium
ACCCTGATGCGCGAGGTGCTGACCGACGCCCGCCGCGAGGAGGTGCGTATCGATGCCATCCTCTGTCCGGTCGGCGGCGGCGGGCTGATCGCCGGCACGGCGCTCGCCGAGAAGCACTTCGGTGAGGGCGCGGAGGTGATCGCGGTCGAGCCCGAGGCGTGCGACGACATGCGCCGCTCGCTGATCTCGCACCGGCGCGAGCGCAACGTCGGCACGCCGCAGACCATCTGCGACGCGATGCAGGCCGTGAGTCCCGGCGTGGTTCCGTTTGAGGCGGCCGAGCATCTGATATCCCGCGGCATCACGGTCGACGACGCCGCGGTGCGCCGCGCCATGCGCGTCGCCTTCGAGGAATTCAAGATCGTCCTCGAGCCGAGCGGTGCGATCGCACTCGCCGCAGCTCTCGAGCGCCGCGAGGAGTTCGCCAGCCGCACTCTGGTGCTGCTCTGCTGCGGCGGGAGCGTCTCGGTCGAGGACCTCGTGCGGCTCACCGCGAGCACGCACTAGCCGGGAAAGTGCCCGGCGCGGCTCGCCTTGAGCGCCGCGACGAAACGGTCGATGTCGTCCTCGGAATTATAGAAATGCACGCTCGCCCGGAGGTTGTGATCGCGGAATGAGGTCACGATGTCCTGCTCGAGGAGCGTCGCCACCAGCCGCGCAGGGTCGCGAGCCGGCACGCACACCATCGGGCCGCGCCGCGCATCCGCACCCGGCGTAACACTCGTCCAGCCGATGCTCTCGAGCGCCGTGAGGCAACGGCGGGTGAGCCCGCGCACGCGCTCCTCGATGAGCCCGGTGCCGACTTCGAGGATGATGTTGAGGCCCGCCTCGGCCGCATAGCAATTGACCACCGCCGGGGTCCCGGCTTCGAAACGGCGCGCGCTCATCGCCGGCCGCTTGGCCGTGACGTCCATGGCAAAGATATCTTCCTGCGCAAACCATCCCGAGTGGGTCGGCGTGAGCGGCGGTTGGCGTCCCCAAGGGGATTCGAACCCCTGTTACCGCCGTGAAAGGGCGATGTCCTGGGCCTCTAGACGATGGGGACGCGTCGACCGGACAGACGCGCGATGAGCGCGTAACATACTGATTTCATTGGTGGAGCCAGGCGGGATCGAACCGCCGACCTCTTGCATGCCATGCAAGCGCTCTCCCAGCTGAGCTATGGCCCCACCCCGAAAAGCCGGCGAAACCTACGCACCGCGCTCCACCTTGTCAAGCTTGGCGGGCCTTAAGTTCCGGCCAGCGCCGAGTCGAGTCGCGCGAGCGCGCGCTCGCGGCCGAGAAGCGCGAGCGTCGCATCGATGGGCGGTGAGACCGCGGTCCCGGTCACCGCGACGCGCACCGGCTGGGCGATCTTGCCGAGACCGACCTGAAGCTCGGTCGCGAGAGTGTTCAGCGCGTCGTGAATCGCGGCCGCGTTCCACTCCTTGAGCGCAGCCAGCCGCGCGCGGACCTTGCCGAGGCCCGCAATTCCATCCGCCGTGAGGTGCTTCGCGGCTGCCTTGGGATCGAGCCGGACATCATCGGAGAAGAAGAAGCGGCTGTTCTCCGCCATCTCCTTGAGCGTCTTGGCGCGCTCGCGCTGCGCGACGATCACGCCCTCGAGCAGCTGCTCGTCGTCGCTATCGGTGCCGAGCCGCCGCAGCTGTGCCCGCAGGTGTGGAATGAGCGCCGTGGGCGGCGAGCGCACCATATGCTGCTGGTTGAGCCACAGGAGCTTCTCAGGATTGAAGGCCGAGGCCGCCTTGTTCACGTCGTGAATGTCGAACGCAGCGATCATCTCCTCGCGCGTGAAAACCTCCTGGTCCCCGTGCGACCAGCCGAGCCGCACCAGGTAGTTGAGCAGCGCGTCCGGCAGGTAGCCCTCCTGCTCGTACTGCAGCACGCTTACCGCGCCGTGGCGCTTGGAGAGCTTGGTGCCGTCCGGCCCGAGGATCATGGGTACGTGCGCATAGGCGGGCGGCGTCACGCCGAGAGCGAGCAGCATGTTCATCTGCCGCGGCGTGTTGTTCAGGTGATCGTCGCCACGGATGACGTGCGTCACCCCCATGTCCATGTCGTCGACCACGACGCAGAAGTTGTAGGTCGGAGTGCCGTCGGAGCGCGCGATGATGAGGTCGTCGAGCTCGGCGTTCTGGAATGTGACCGGCCCGTGCACCAGGTCTTCGACCACCACGGCGCCCGAGAGCGGATTGCGAAAGCGCACCACAGGCTCGACGCCCGGCCGTGGCGCAGTGCGCTCGCGGCAGATACCCGTATAGCGCGGCTTCTCCTTGCGCGCGATCTGCTGCTCGCGCAGCGCATCGAGCTCTTCCTTGGCGCAGTAGCAACGGTAGGCGCTGCCCGCCTTGAGCATCTCCGAGATGACTCTGCGATAGCGATCGAAGCGCTCGGTCTGATAGTAGGGGCCCTCATCCGCCTCGAGCCCGAGCCACGCCATCCCCTCGAGAATGACGCGCACCGCCTCCTCGGTGGAGCGCTCGCGATCCGTGTCCTCGACGCGCAGGATAAATTTGCCGCCCATCCGGCGCGCATACAGCCAGCAGAAAAGCGCCGTGCGCGCGCCACCGACGTGCAGAAGGCCGGTGGGGCTCGGAGCGAAGCGTGTAACGACGGTCATGGGATTGGCTGCATGGGGTCGGGGGCGCGCATGTTACCAAGCGCTGGGTGACCGCGCGCGGCGCGCTACAGTCGGGGGCGTCGGCCGTTGGGACCTGACCCCGGGCGACGGTTTGCCTTGGAGCGGGGCCACCTATAGACTTCCGCTCCCCCAAAAAGTGGGCGGTTAGCTCAGCTGGTAGAGTGCTGCTTTCACACGGCAGAGGTCACTGGTTCGAGCCCAGTACCGCCCACCATCAAGAACAATGCCGGACCTTGGAGCACAGCTGCCTGCAAAGACGCGCGCTCTAGTGTGCGATACGAGTCACTGCCGGAGGGCTCCAGCTACCATCCAGGATGGAGGGCTGATTATCCCGCGGCCAGTACATCCGCATTGTTAGATTAAATTCGCCCTTGGGCGCAGGAAGCCAGTTCGAATCCCAGTCCTTCCCTGGGGAATCCTGCTGGATGTAGACGTCGATTGAACCGTCGGCGCCGCGTCGCAATGGCATCCAGCTGCTGATTGCGTATCGATTGATAGCGTTGGCGACAAAGAATGAGTCCGGGCCGTAGAGCGTGACAGACCAGAAAGCCCTCACCGGGGGCGTCTGTCCCTCCTCGAAGTGGAGCCGGTAGCGGTTCGCTCCATCGAGAGGCGTCCCGTCGCCGTCTACATACGTAGTCGGATAGATCGCATCCGCCGGAAGATTGGCGCCAAATGCGAGCCACGCAATGAGCGCTCTGGCGCTGTAGTTGCTGCCGTAGTTACCCAGAATCATGGGGGGAATGTGCCAGCCGTTGACGGACTTACCCGTCTGCTTCATTCCCACCTGTAATTTCTGAAGCGCGACCTGCACGGAACGCTCCACGCCCTTGGCGACCGCCGGTTCGAGCTGCGCCGTATCGAATGGCCGGCCCGCAACGATGCCGATGCCCGCGAGCTTGGCCAGAGCAGGCGCATCGGATGGCGGCGGCGGATTGGATTTTAACAGCCGAGCCAGCCGATTGAAGTACTCGAGGGAGCTCATCGACTCAAGCTTCTTCACCGGCGGAGTCTTGGTGTCGACTGATGCGTCCACCGTGGCCGTTGGCGGCGTGTAGGTCTTGCCAAGCGCGGAGAGCGGCACCAACTTGTAGCCATCTTGTATCGCATGAACTGCCGGATAGTCCTGAGGGCCATTGGTCTGAGTACGACCAAGAATCCATACCATGTTGGTCGGCGACCGAAACGCTTGCAGACCGTCCGGCAGCGTCCCCCTCCAGTCGGGCCCGACGATGACAAAGCTACCTGAGCCGTTGCCAGTCGTTCGCGTCCCTGGCGAGGCGAACACGTTGGTCCACGCATCGAACATAGGTAGGAGGTAGTAGCGCCCATGGGTATCTGGAACCGAGAGCACCAGAGGCCCCCTGGACAGATCGAGAAAGGCCGATGAATAGAGCGTGTCGACGTTGGCGCGAACAACTTCCTTGAAAGCGGCAGTGGGGAATTGTCGAAGGTGGATGAATTGATTCTCAGGTGCGCCTTTGGGTGCTGGCGCATTGGTGAGGTTCTCCTTCGTGAGATCCATGATCACGAGCGGCAGGCCATAGACCACCGCCTGCACTCCTGCCTCGAGCGCTTCTTGTTCCCTGGCCATGGCGGTACTCCCTTCCTGACTCGTCCGCTGACCTTCCGCATCAGCAAACGCTGGGCAACCGTAGAGCATGCATAAACAGGCGATCACCGCTGGTGCGAGTGCACGATCACGCATCATTTCACTCCCCATGAGCAGGCCGAATCCTGAGCTGGGACAATTTTGGGACAGTCAGCCAGTGACGTCGCGTGATATCAAATGACACCACGTGACGCTAAGTGACTGTTGCGATTACCCTCCCCTCGCATATCGTTGATCCGTAAGCACCCCACCTCTGTTTCACACGGCAGAGGTCACTGGTTCGAGCCCAGTACCGCCCACCAAATAGAACAAAAACTTCCAGCGCTTCTCTCGCGCTAGTTCACTCGAATTTGGGAGCGAGCTTCCCTGCTCTCAGGGGGCAGCGGCCAGAATCTGTTAGCGTCCTCACGTATAGGGTCGCAAATGCTGATGGGCGTGATGGCGAGGCAATCCGACATCGACGGGGATCGGACGGAACTCACCGTGGCGAACACCTTTCTCGGCGATGACGGCCTGCGCAAATTCGACCACCGCGCGCGTCGGGCCGCGCAGAATCACACTCTCGATGCAGTTATCGTGATCCAGATGCGCATGGAGGGTCGCCACGGTTACATCGTGATGCCCGTGCTGCATGCTCGTCAGTCGTCGCGGCAACTCGCGCTCGTGATGGTTGTAGACGTAGCTGAGCACGCCCACGCAGTACTTCGCATCGCCCGCCTGCAGACGTCTCTTATCGAGCTCGTCGCGCAGTAGATCCCGGAACGCCTCAGACCGGTTCTCGTAGCCCCTCTCGGCTACCAACCGGTCGAACGTGTCCGCCAGCTCATCGTCCACCGAGATCGTCAGCCGTCGCATGTCCTGGCTCTCCTACGAGGGCGGGATATCGCCCGATTCAGGCCCTGTGTCCATTATCGCTCGGCTTTGTGTATGATGTATTTTGAGATTTTCATACGACTGCCCGAGAGCGACGATGAGAATCCCGCACGCCGTTGCCCGGACGATTCGACGTACTGCGCCCCTGGCGATCGCCGCCATGGCGACTGTGCCGCTTCGCCTGGCCCGGGCTGCCGAGGCCCCGAACGATGCCGCGGCGGCGGCCACAGACACAGCCGCCGCCTCGACGGAGGCTGAGCTTCAGCAGATCACCATCACCGCGAAGCGCCTCGAGCTGCTCGGGACGGCGTCGACCGCGAGCGAAGGCGTGGTCTCGGACCAGGAGGTGCAGCTGACGCCGGCCTACCGCCCGGGTCAGCTGCTCGAGACCGTTCCGGGCCTCATCGTCACGCTGCACAGCGGCGAGGGCAAGGCGAACCAGTACCTGATGCGCGGCTACAACCTGGATCACGGTACAGACCTCGAGACCTACGTCGACGGCATGCCGATCAATCAGCCGACCCATGCGCATGGCCAGGGATACACCGATCTCAATTTCATGATCCCGGAGCTCGCGGACCAGATCACCTACACCAAGGGTCCGTATTACGCCGACGTCGGCGACTTCGGCGCGGTGGGCTCGGTGCGGGTGAGCTACCGCGACACCATCGCGGACCAGATGACCGCCGCAGTCGGCACGCTCGGCTACCGGCACGTCCTCGGCGCCGGATCGGAAGGGCTCGGCGACGGCAACCTGCTCGCCGCCGCCGAGTTCCAGCACTACGACGGCCCGTTCGTGACGCCGGACGATGCGCGCAAGGAGAATGCGGTCCTGCGCTACAGCGAGGGCGACGAGCACAACGGATATTCCCTGACGGGCATGGTCTACCACCAGGATTGGACCAATACGACCGACATCCCGCTCCGCGCCATCGCCGAGGGGTTGGTCCCGAACCAGTTCGGCACACTCGATCCGACCGATGGCGGACACGCCTATCGGGGGAGCCTCTCGTCGGAGTACTACGCCACGCTCGGCGGGGGGCAGCTGACCGCCAGCGCCTTCTTTATCTT
>JASHQW010000171.1 GCA_030038875.1 Gammaproteobacteria bacterium
GGCGCAGGAACACCGGTAGGTAGTCCATGGTGGCGGGTGGGGTCACCTCTCCCATGAGGATGCCGACTATAGCGGCGCGGGCCACAGGGACAGAACGAAGGTTTGATTCTTAGGGACTGCGCGCCGGTTATAGCGGTGACAGGCCTGTCACGGGACGGTAGCCTTGAGCGGCAATGAAGCTGCATCAGCTGCGTTACCTGGCCGCCGTCGCCCAGAGCGGTCTCAACATCACGGCGGCCGCGCACAAGCTGCACACCTCGCAACCCGGGGTCAGCAAGCAGATCAAGCTGCTCGAGGACGAGCTCGGCTTCCAGATCTTCGTGCGCGAGGGCCGCAACCTCACCCGCATCACCCCGGCCGGACAGCAGGTGATCGAGCGGGCGCTGCGCATCCTGCAGGAGGCGCAGAGCATCCGCGACCTGTCGACGGAGCTGCGCGACGAAGGCAAGGGGAGCCTGTCGATCGGCACGACCCACACCCAGGCCCGCTATGTCCTGCCGGACGTCATTCGTGAATTCCGCGGGCGCTACCCGCAGGTGCGCCTCAACCTGCACCAGGGCACCTCGGAGCAGATCGCGGAGATGGTCGCGGATGACCGGATCGACTGTGCCATCGCCACCGGCTCCGAAGCCCTTTTCACGGATCTCACGCTCTTGCCCTGCTACCGCTGGCATCGCACGGTGATCGTGCCGCGGGGCCACGCGCTGGCGAACGGCGGCAGGCTCACGCTGCGCGCCCTGGCGGCGTTCCCGCTCATCACCTACACCTTCAGTTTCACGGGCCCCTCGTCGCTGCACGAGGCGTTTGCCCGGGCGGGATTGATCCCGAACGTCGCCATCACCGCGCGCGACGCCGACGTGATTCAGACCTACGTGCGGCTCGGTCTCGGCGTCGGCATCGTGGCGCACATGGCGATCGAACCGGAAGATCCCGACCTGGTGGCGGTCGACGCCTCGCACTTGTTTGCCGCCCATACCACGTGGCTCGGGTTCCGGCGCGGGACGCTGTTGCGCAAATACATGTACGACTTCGCGCAGCTGCTCGCGCCGCACCTGGACCGCCGGCTCGTCGATCGTGCCGCTCGCGCCGCGTCGGCCGAAGAGGTGGCTCAGCTCTTCGCGGATATCGCGCTGCCGGAGCGCTAGGGCGCGAAGAAGCGCTGCCGATCCACGCGGACGCCGGTGGCACCCGGCTGATAGGCGACGGTGTAGCGGGTGAGGGCGCGGCGCGCCGCTTCGAGGTCCTCGCCGGGAGCGAGCTCGAATGCCTCGAACCCGCAGCGCGCGAGCAGGAACACCTGGTCCTGCTTCACCCCGCCTCCCACGGCGCGCAGCTCGCCCCGGAAGCCGAGGCGCGCGCGCAGCAGCCGGCCCTGGGAGTAGCCGCGCCCATCGCCGGGGTTAGGAAACTCGACCGCGACCAGCGCAAAGCGCGCCAGCCTGGGGGCGAGATCCTCGGGGGCGTCGGCCGGGGCGAGGCGCACCCCGAGCGGTCCGGGCCACGGGGCCCAGCGGGCCGCATCGGCACGCAGCCGCTCGAGCGGAACGATGAGTGGGGTCCCGGCGGCGGCCTCCTCGCCGAGATGGGCCCAGTCATCCGCGACGATCTCACGCCGCCTGAGGATGTAGCGCATAGGCGCCCGTACGGAAGGGCTCGAGACCCACACGGCGCAGGGTATCGATGAAGGGCTCATCCTCGGCACGCAGCGCCCGGTACACCTCGACGATGCGGACGAGGGTCGGCGCGACCTCGTGCTTCGCCACCGAGGGACCGATCACCTCGCCGAGCGCGGTGAAGCCGTTGGCCGAGCCTCCGAGGCTGATCTGGTACCACTCCTCGCCGTGCTTATCCACCCCGAGGATGCCGATGTGGCCGACGTGGTGGTGGCCGCAGGCATTCATGCAGCCGGACATCTTGATCTCGATGTTGCCGAGATCGTAAAGGTAGTCGAGGTCATCGAAGTGCCGCTGGATGTCGTGCGCGACGCCGAGCGTTCCGGCGTTGGCGAGCGAGCAGAAATCGAGTCCCGGGCAGGCAATCAGGTCGGTCAGCGTGCCGATGTTGGCCATCGCGAGCCCGTGCGCCTCGAGCGCGCGCCACACCTCGTAGAGCCGATCCTGCCGCACGTCGGCGAGCATCAGATTCTGGTTGTGGGTGGCGCGGATCAGGCCGAAGCTGACGCGCTCGGCGAGGTCTGCGATCGCCTCCATCTGCTCCGAGGTCGCATCTCCCGGCACTGCGCCGTGCGCCTTGAGCGATACGAACACCGCGCGATAGCCGGGCACCCGGTGTGCGCGGGTGTTGTAGCGGTACCAGGCGAGGAACCGCGGCTCGCGGCCCGCGGTGACGTCCTGGTCGCAGAGCGCCTCGTAGGGCTGCGGACGGAAGAAGCCGCGCATGCGCTCGACGTCCGCCGCCGTCAGAAGCGGCGCGCTGCCGCGGCCGGCGAGCCATTCGGTCTCGACCTCCTCGCGGAAGCGCGCCGCGCCCAGTGTCTTGACCAGCACCTTGATACGCGCCTTGTGGATGTTGTCGCGCCGGCCGTAGCGGTTGTAGACGCGCAGGATCGCCTCGAGATAGCCGAGGAGATCGGCGAGCGGCAGGAACTCGCGGATCAGGGCGCCGATGACCGGTGCACGGCCGAGCCCGCCGCCGACCCGTACCGCGAAGCCGAGCGCGCCGTCCGCGGCACGCCTCAAGTGCAGGCCGATGTCGTGCACCTCGGAGGCAGCGCGATCCTCCGCCGAGCCGGTGATCGCGATCTTGAATTTGCGCGGCAGGTAGGTGAATTCCGGGTGGAGCGTGGCCCACTGGCGCACGATCTCGCAGTAGGGGCGGGGATCGTCGATCTCGTCGCGGGCGATGCCGGCCATATGATCCGCGGTGACGTTGCGAACGCAGTTGCCGCTCGTCTGGATGGCGTGCATCTGCACGGTGGCGAGCTCGGCGAGGATGTCCGGCACCGCGGCGAGCGCCGGCCAGTTGAGCTGCAGGTTCTGGCGGGTGGTGAAGTGCCCGTAGCCGCGGTCGTAACGGCGCGCGAGGTCGGCGAGCTTGCGCAGCTGCGCCGCGCGCAGCAGCCCGTACGGGATCGCGATGCGCAGCATCGGGGCGTGCCGCTGCAGGTAGAGGCCGTTGCGCAGCCGCAGCGGCCGGAACTCGTCCTCGGAGAGCTCGCCGGCGAGATGGCGCCGCGTCTGATCGCGGAACTCCGCGACGCGCTCCTCGACGAAGGCCTGGTCGAGCTCATCGTAGCGGTACATGCGTCCCGACTATATTCGTGGTGCGCGCAGCGGCTAAATACCGTGTGGTTGGGTGCGCCTCTTTCTGGGGTTATGAGCCTGTGCAACACTAGCAGCGCGCGGCGGGAACGCGCGGATCTGCGGGGGGCGCGGCCGTGGCGGGACTGTATTTCGACGAATTCGAACCGGGACAGCGCTTCGAGCATGCGGTGCGGCGCACCGTGACCGAGGCCGACAACGTGCTCTTCTCCACCCTCACCATGAACCCCGCCGCCATCCACCTGGACGCCGAGTACTGCAAGGGAACGCCCTTCGGCGTGCCGCTCGTCAACAGCCTGTTCACGCTCGGACTCCTCGTCGGGCTCTCGGTCTACGACACCACCTTCGGCACGACCCTCGGCAACCTCGGCTTCGAGGAGGTGCGCTTCCCGAAGCCCGTGCGGCCGGGCGACACGCTGCGCGCGGCGACCACGGTGGTCTCGAAGCGTGAGAGCCGGTCGCGCCAGGATTCGGGCATCGTGGTGTTCGAGCATCGGGCCTTCAACCAGCGCAATGAGGAGGTGGCCTTCTGCCGCCGCGCGGCGCTCATGCTGAAGAGGCCGGCGTGAGTGAGGAGCGCCCGCCGGGCGCGCTGCGCTCGTGGTTGTTCGTGCCGGGCGACAGCGAGCGCAAGCAGGCGAAGGCGCTCGGCACCGAAGCCGATGCGCTGATCCTCGATCTCGAGGACTCGGTGGATCCCGCGCAGCTGCCGGCGGCACGCGTGCGGGTGCGGGAGCTGCTGCGCTCCCACCCGGAGAGCGCGGCGCCGCAACTGTGGGTGCGCATCAATTCCCCGGACGGCAGCTGGCGCGAGGATCTTGCCGAGCTCTTCGGCGCGGGCGCGAAGCGCAAGGCGGACGAGGGCCGTCGGGGGCCGGACGGGATAGTGCTGCCGAAGGTCTCGACGCCGGCGGAGATCGTCGCCGTAGGTGACCATCTCACGACTCTCGAGACGGAGCGCGGCATCCGCCGCGGGGCGACGGGCCTGCGCGTCATCGCGACCGAGACCCCGCGGGGGCTGCTCTCGCTGCCCCAGTACCCGGCGGCGCTCGGCGCCGCCCGCGCGGCGGCGGTGCGGCTCGCGGGGCTTACCTGGGGCGCGGAAGACCTTTCCGCGGCGCTCGGCGCGACCGCGAAGCACGATTCCTCCGGGGCACTGACCTTCACTTTCGCGCTGGCGCGCACCACCTGCCTGCTGGCGGCCGCGGCGCTCGGCGTGCAGGCGATCGACGGCATCCATGTCGACTTCCGGGACACGGCGGGCCTCAAACGCGCGCTCGCTGACGCGCGCCGCGACGGCTTCACCGCCAAGCTCGCCATCCACCCCGACCAGGTTGCGCCCATCAACGCCGCCTTCACCCCCACCGAAGAGGAACGCCGGCACGCGCGGCGCGTGGTCGCGGCCTTCGCCGCGGCCGGAGGCGCCGGCGTGGCGAGCCTCGACGGGCAGATGATCGATCGTCCGCACCTCTTGCAGGCGCGGCGCGTGTTGGGTAGTTCATTTGGCCGGAATCACAAGAAGTGATTCCGGCGGACCTCACTTCGGCGGCCGTAGCTGCAGCAGATCCTCCGGAGTGTCGAGGTCGAGCTCCGCGCCCGGCATGGGCACGCGTACCACCCGGTCGGCGCTGCGGCGCAGGACCGAGCGCGCGCCGCTGTCGCCGCGCAAGGCGGCGAGCTCGGTGAACGTGCTGCGGGGAAAGATCGCCGGCGCGCCGGTCGTCCCGGCATAGAGCGCGGCGGCGATGCATTGCGGACGCCGCCGCCAGGTCCCGGCGAGGCGCCTCAAGTCGTCGCTCGTGACCGCAGCCTGATCGGCCAGCACCAGCATCACGCCGGCACAGCTGGCCGGCAGACGCGCGACCCCGGCGCGGATCGAGCTCGCGAGCCCCTCGCGCCACTGGCGGTTGACGACCACCGACCCGGGCGAGTGCTTGAGGAGCGGCGCGAGCTCACCCGCACCCGCGCCGAGGACGACGATGAGCGCGTTGCCGGTGACCTCCGCGGCGCGCGTCACCATGGCGTGCAGCAGCGGGCGGCCGCCGATGCGCACGAGCTGCTTCGGCGAGCCGAAGCGCGTTGAAGCTCCCGCGGCCAGCACGATCGCGTAAAGCCGGTCGCCGGCTGTGCCCGCGCGCGAGGACGCGATCACGCGAGCTCGACGCCCTCGGGGAGCGCCGCCCGAACGCGCGCATAGAGCGCGCGCTCCCGGTACACGGAATCGGCATCGATCCCGCCGAATGCCCGCCAGTCCGCGACGCGGGCATTCGAGAGGAGCGCCGTCTCGACGGCGGCGCGCCGGGCATCCCATGCACCGTTGATGAACTGCGCTAGCGCCTGCCAGCTCTCGTGCGCACCTCCGCCCTGCGCGAGCCTCCCGAGCGCCTCGCATCCGCGGCCGCGCAGCTCGAGCGCCGCGACGGCGCCCCGACCCGCATCGCCGGCGGGGACCCGGGCGTAGAGCTCGCCGAGGCGCTCGTCGCGCTGGTCGAACCAGGCGAGCACACAGCCGAGATACTCCGTACACGCATCGCCCAATCGCTCGAGCGCAGCGCCCCCCACTGGCGCCTTGAGATGCGCCGCGGCACAGGCGCCTGCGACCTCTCGCACGTGCCGCCGCTCGGTGGCGAGCTGGTTGCGCAATACCTGGATCTCGTTCATACGGATTTGCGAAATTTACCTGAATATTATTCTTTAGGATTTTGATTTAACTGCTTAATATATCTGGCATTACGCACGATCCGAATCGCGCACGCACGGCGGCCAGTCGGCAGTCGGCCGCGCAATTATGCCAGCCTCGCAGGCATCCGCCGCCGCGCACCCCTGGGCTCGCGTGGGGCTCCATGAGGCGTTGCGCGTACGGGCACGCCTTCAGTAGAGTCCCACGGCCTTCTGCATTTCGCCTCCAAGAATCCAACGCGATGAGCAAGACCGATCCCTGGGTCGTGCACAAGTTCGGGGGGTCGAGCGTCGCGGACGCCGACTGCTTCCGTCGAGTGGCGGCCATTATCGAAGCGCTGCCGGCGGCGCGCGTCGCAGTGGTCCTGTCCGCCTGCCGCGGCGTCACGGACGCGCTGCTGCGCCTGGTGGCGCTCGCCGAGCGCCAGGACGAGGGATTCCGCGGCGAGATTGCGGAACTGCGCGCACGTCACGGCGCGATCGCCGCCGAGCTCCTCGAGCCCGCCTCGGCATGGAGCTACCTCGAGGGCTTCGATCGCGACTGCCGCGACCTGCTCGCTGTGCTGCACGCCGTCACGCTGACCCGGGCAGCGGCGCACAACGTCACCGACCTCGTCGCCGGCTACGGCGAGCTGTGGTCGACGCAGCTGTTCCAGCGATTTCTCGCCGAGCGGGCCCGCCGGGCCGGCCCGGTGCAGTGGGTGGACGCGCGCCGCGTGGTGATCGTCGAGTGGGGGCCGCTCGGGCCGGGTATCCAATGGCCGGAGTCCGCTGCCAATATGGCCGCCCTGGTGCCGAAGGATTTCCGCGGCACGCTGGTCATCACCGGCTTCATCGCTTCCGACCGACGCGGTGTGCAGACCACCATAGGCCGCAACGGCAGCGATTTCTCGGCATCGATCTTCGGCAAGCTGCTGGCGGCCAGCGAGGTCCATATCTGGACCGACGTCGACGGCGTGCTGTCGGCCGATCCCCGCCGCGTGCCGGATGCCCGCGTGATCGACTCGCTTTCCTATAACGAGGCGATGGAGCTCGCCTACTTCGGCGCGAAGGTGATCCACCCGCAGACCATGGCGCCCGCGGTGGGCGAGGGCATCCCCGTCTGGATCCGCAACACCTTTGCCCCGGAGAAGCCGGGCACGCTCATCTGCGCGCACCCCGCGTCGACGCTGCCGGTCAAGGGAATTACCAGTATCGAGCGCGTTGCGCTCATCAATCTGGAAGGCACCGGCATGATCGGCGTGCCAGGTACCGCGCACCGCCTGTTCGGCGCACTGCGGGAGGAGCGTATCTCGATCATCCTCATCTCGCAGGGGAGCTCGGAGCACTCGATCTGCTGCGCCCTTCCGCAGGAGCAGGCAGAGCGCGCCGTGACGGTGCTGCGTCAGGCCTTCGCGCGCGAGCTCGCCGAGGGACAGATTCAAAACGTCGACATCGACCCGGATCTGGCGATTCTCGCGGTGGTGGGCGATGGCATGGCCGGCACGCCGGGAATCGCGGCCAAGGTGTTCAACGCGCTCGGCGCCGCGGGCGTCAACGTGCGCGCCATCGCGCAGGGCGCTTCGGAGCGGAATATCTCGGTCGTGGTCGAGGGGCGTAACACCACGCGCGCGCTGCGCGCGGTGCACGCCGGCCTGTACCTCTCGGCGCACACGCTCTCGGTCGGCGTCATCGGACCCGGCAGCGTCGGCCGGGCGTTCCTCGAGCAGCTCGCCTCGCAAAGCGAGCGCCTGCGCGAGCAGGCGCGACTCGACCTGCGCCTGCGTGGCGTTATGGGCTCACAGCGCATGCTGCTGGCGGAGCCGGCGATCACGCCGCCAAACTGGCGCGCCGAGTACGAGCGCAGCAAGGAGCCCGCCGACATCGAGCGCTTTGTGGAGCACGTGCGGGTCGACTACCTGCCGCACACGGTGCTGGTCGATTGCACGGCGAGCTCCGTGATCGCCGCGCGCTATGCGGACTGGCTGGCCGCCGGCATCCACATCGTGACGCCGAACAAGCGCGCCAACAGCGGCGACCTGGCGTACTACCGGCGGCTGCGGGAGGCGCGTCGCGCCGGCGGCTCGCATTATCTGTACGAGGCGACCGTTGGCGCGGGGCTGCCGGTGGTACACACACTGCGCGACCTGTGCGAGACCGGCGACGAGGTGCTGAGCGTCGAGGGCATCCTCTCGGGCACGCTCGCCTATCTATTCAACGTCTTTGACGGCGGCGCGAACTTCTCCGACATCGTACGCGAGGCGCGCCAGCGCGGTTATACGGAGCCCGATCCGCGTGACGACCTCTCGGGCACAGACGTGGCGCGCAAGATCACGATCCTCGGGCGCGAGATGGGGCTCGGTCTCGAGCTCACGGATGTGAAGGTCGAGAGCCTGGTGCCGGCGGAGCTGCGCGGCGGCTCGATCGAGGAGTTCATGCAGCAGTTGCCGCATTACGACGCGATGATGCGCGGCCGTCTCGACAGTGCGCGCGCACGCGGCAAGGTGCTGCGTTACATCGGCCGCCTGACCGCCGCCGGCGAAGCGAGCGTCGGCCTGACGGAGCTGCCGGAGAACCATGCCTTCGCCAACATCGCGCTCACCGACAACGTGGTGCGCTTCGCGACGCGCCGCTACTGCGAAAACCCGCTGATCGTGCAGGGACCGGGGGCGGGACCGGAGGTGACCGCGGGTGGGGTGTTCGCCGACCTGCTGCGCCTCGCGGCGTACCTGGGGGCGCGGTTGTGAGCGCCGGCGGGCGCTCGCGCGCCACCGCCTTCGCGCCGGCCTCGGTCGGCAACGTCGCCATCGGCTTCGACATCCTCGGCTTCTCGGTGGATGCACTCGGCGACCGCGTGAGCGTCGCGCGCCGCAGCGAGCCCGGCGTCGCCATCCGCGCCGTGCGTGGCATTGCCGGGGAGCTGCCGCACGAGCCGCGCGACAACACCGCGGGGCGTGCGCTGCTCGCGCTGCAGGAAATGGTGCAGCCGGGCTTCGGCTTCGTGCTCGAGATCGACAAGGGCATTCCGCTCGGCTCGGGGCTGGGGGGCTCGGCGGCCTCCGCCGTCGGGGCCGTGGTGGCGGCCAACGCCCTGCTGGCGGCGCCGCGCAGCCCGCCGGAGCTGCTCAAGTGCGCCATGGCGGGGGAGGCGGTCGCTAGCGGCTCGCGGCATGCCGACAACATTGCGCCGTCGCTCTACGGCGGCCTGGTTCTCACGGTCGGCATCGACGAGCCGCGCGTCAAACAGATCCCCGTGCCGCCCGCCATCCGCGCGGTGATCGTGCATCCGCACATGTTCCTGGCGACCTCCAAGGCGCGCGCGATCCTCAAGCGCAGCGTCGAGCTGTCGGATTTCGTGTGGCAGACGGCCAACCTCGCCGGCTTCATCTCCGGGTGCTACACCGACGATCTCGACATGATCCGCGCCTCGTTCGAGGACGTCGTCATCGAGCCG
>JASHQW010000172.1 GCA_030038875.1 Gammaproteobacteria bacterium
GGGCGGTGGGCGCACGCATCGAAGTGAATGACGCGCGCTGGACGGATTCCGCCGAGCCCGGGACTTTCGCCGCTCTGACCCGCACCTGGCACGACGGCGATCGCGTCGAGCTCGCATTGCCACGCACGCTGCGCCTCGAGCCGATCGACCGGCAGCACCCCGGTACCGTGGCGCTGCTCGCAGGCCCGCTGGTGCTCTTTCCGATCGGCGCGCGCAGCGAGCCGCCACCGCTGCGGCGCTCGGAGCTGCTCGCCGTACGCCAGGTCGAGCCGCGCCGCTGGGAAACGCGCGCCCCGGCGGCGCCGCTGATCTTCCTGCCCTACGTCGCGATCGAGGCGGAGGAGTATTCGACCTTCCTGACGGTGTCGGCCTGAAAGCGCTTCAGCGCCACTCGATATCGAGGCGCTCGCGGATCGAGCGGCTTGCGATCTCGACGGAGGCCGTCGAGCGCGCGGCATCCCACACCCAATGGCCGGCCGCGGCCCCGTTCACGGAGATCGACGACGGCCGGGCGGCGCCGTGCAGGCGCAGCTCGTACGAGCGCAGCGCCGGCTCCCCGGGATACGCGCCCTCGGTCGGCTCGATCACCAGCTGATGCCGGCCGTCCGCGCTCACCGCATGGGTGAGCAGGGTGCGCGCGTGCTGTCCCTCGGCGTCGGTGCCGAGCGATTCCCCGTCGTCCTCGTAGAGCTCGAAACGGCCGTCCCCGGATCCGTATACATCGAGAATCAGCGCGGCGAGCGGCCGCGCGTCCGAATACTCACTCGGGCGCTGCGCGGGAATGACGGACCCGGCACGCACGAACACCGGCGTGTCCTCCACCGCGTATTGCGCGGTGAACGTGCGCCCGCCCTGGTAATGCCGGCCGTCGAAGAAGCCGACCCAATCGCCGGGGGGCAGCCAGATGGTTTGCCGCCCGCTCGGATGGAGCACCGGAGCCACCAGCATCTCGGTGCCGAAGAAGTACTCGTGCGGGTGCCGATAGGCTTCCTCGACATCCGGGTATTCGAGGTACAGCGGCTCGAGGATCGGCAGCGACTCGCGGTGCGCACGCCAGGCGTAGGTATAGATGTACGGGATGAGCTGCGTGCGCAGCGTGAAGTACCGGCGCATCAGCTCGACGCCCCGTTGCCCATAGTACCAGGGCATGCGCAGGTTGCCTTCGCGCGGATTCTCGTGCGCGCTATGCATGCGCAGAATGCCGCTGAAGGCGCCGAACTCGATCCAGCGCGCGTACAGATCGAAGTCGATCCGCTTGCCGTGGAATCCGCCGATGTCGTGGCTGATGTAGGGAACGAGCACGTTGCCGCCGCGTGCCGAGAACGCCACTTCGTAGGCAAGCACCGGCCACTCCGAGTAGGTGTCGCCGGTGAAGTACCCGGGATAGCGCTCGCTCCCCCAGTCGCCGTAGCGCCCGAGGATGAAGGCGCGCTTGCCCGTGTGCTGCTCGCTGAAGTCGTAATACACCTTGTTGGTCCAGAGTTGCTTGTTGAGCCCCGGCATGTCGACCGAGCCGCTGCCGCCGTCGACCCACCAGAAGTCGACCCCCTGGCTCATCAGGGGCCCATGCAGCTCGCGCATGAAGACGTCCGCCTGGCTCCGATCGGACAGGTCGAAGTAAATCCGCGCCGGCGGCGCGACGTCGCGGATCGCCACCGGCCCGAGGACGATGCCGTCGCGAGGCTCGCCCTGCGCCTCGACGTCGGGCTCGACGCGCAGCAGGATCTCGTTGCGCGCTCCGGCCGTCACGTATGGAGTGATGTCGGAGTAAGTGAGGCGCTGCGGCCAGTGAATCCGGCTCGGCGTCACCTCCTGGCCGTTCACGACCAGGCGGTAGGTCTTACGGACCTCACCGACATATAGAAAGAGCTTCTGCGGCACCTGCGGCGGCAGGTCCACCCACGTCCGGTACCAGCCGACACCCCGGTAGCGCGCGTGCCCCTGCTCCTCCCAGGAGAGGCCGATGCGGATCGGCTGCCAGTGCCCCGCGCCCGGGTCGGTCGAGAAACTGAAGCCGCGGGAGAGATCGAGCTCGAAGGATGGCTTCGCGGGCGCCGCCCGGCCGAGCGCGGCCAGCACTTCCGCCGCATGACTGTCGTTGTACGACAGGATGCTCTCGTCCGTGTGGATGTAGCCCGGGTGATCGTTGAGGCTCAACTTCACGCCCCGCTCGTGCAGCCAGCGCATCAGCTCGAGCGGCCGCGGGAAAAGCGGGCTCCAGTCATAGCCGCCGTCCCAACCGTAGTTGTGCCACGCGAAATCGAGTACCAGCGTATCGAAGGGAATCCGGTCGGCGCGCATCCGCGCCACCTCGCGCATGAGGTACCGCTGCTCGTAACGGCGGAACTCCGGCCGCTGCGACTCACCGCTCCCCGGGAAGTACTCGAAGTTGAAATCCGTGATCATCGGACCGAGCACGAAGCGCGGAATCATCGGCACGGGACCGCAGAGCTGCGCGTACTCACCGAGCACGCGGCGGTAGTCGCGGCCGTAAGCCAACAGGTACCAGTCCTGACCGCCCGCGCCAGTGCGCGGCTCGACCCACGACGCCTGCGCGTCGAGGAGCGGGGTCGCGCTGTCGTCGATGAAAGCCCAGCCGCTGCGGCTGAGGAGCCCGGGCTGCGCGCGCGGCAGCACCAGATCGATCCCCGGGATCGAGTCGTCGACCGGGCTTTCGAGATCCCGGCCGTCCTGCGGCAGGTTCGCCGTGGCGATGTTGTCGAGCGAGTAAGTGAGGCCGCCCAGGTTGCCGGAGTCCACATCGCCCGGGTGCCACGAGTGCGGCCGCCCGCTGCCGTCGGTCCAGCTCACCTCGAGGTTCGCATGCGTGAAGGGACCGGACTTCAGCCGGTAGCGCACGGTCAGCGCGCCGCTCGTGGCGATGAGCCAGCCGTCCTCTTCGCGCGAGGTCACCGGCACCGCCCGCCAGTCGCGCTGCAGTACCACCGCGCTCGGCGCGTCGACGAACTTCGCCGAGGGCGAGTACTCCATTCGGAGCAGATCCGCCGTCAGGAACTGAAAGCGCGCATCGCCGGCGGGGACTGTTGTGGCGGCGCTCGTCGCGGCGCTGCAGGGCAGTGCCGCTACGGCGAGAGCCAAGCTAAGCCAACGCGTCGCCGTAGCGGCAGTGCAGCGAGTACGCATGCGCAGCACCCCGAGTCTCGTCCGACGGGATGGTCCGCAGCTAAGCTAACTTCGTGTCAGCGGGACGCGGTGGCCGCGCCGGAATCCGCCAGCAGCACTTCCGCCTTCAGCCGTGTGCCACCGGTCAGCGGCGTGTTTGCGCTGCAGCGTGCGCTGTAGTCGACATTGCGGACGGCAAACAGCGGCAGTATCTGCTGATCGATCTGCGCAATGAGCTCACAGTCCTTCGCCGCATCGAACAGGTCGCGGCCGGCGAGCAGATCGACGCTCTTCCAGTGTGCCGACACGGTCTGCCCCGCCGTTGCTCCCGCCGGCTGCAGCACGTGCATGACAATGCGGACACCGGGATTAGTCTCGGGCATGTTGACTCGCAGGCAGCCGTAGCGAATCACCTTCAGGTCATCGCGTGCGCCGAGCTGCAACAGGATGCCTCGCATCTTGTCGTGGAATCCGTCACAGGTGTACTTCGTGGTGATTCCCGTGTACACGAAGTTGATCTCCTTCGGCACCCATACAGCCTGATCGTCTGCGGGACTGGCCGCCGCCGGGAGGGAAACGAGCGCCAGCGCCGCCGCGAGAGCTCCCAGCGATCCCCCGACGAGGGTCGTACTACGACTCGAGCCGCGCATAGAAGTACCTCCTCCTTAGGACGGGCGCTTGACCCACGGGTGTTCCGCGAGCGCACCCGTGTCGGACGATACTCCGGCATCCGGATCCGGTCACGACTCACATCCGTTGTTGGAGCCATACAACGACACTGCAGCAATGATCAACTTCCACTGGCGTTGCAATAGCGCGACTCATTCGGGGATCGTTGTAGATTCGCGACAGATACTTGTCATTGGTAATCGATCGCATTAGAGTCCGGGCGAACAACCAGAGGTCTGATTCGCCACACCTGCATCAGCTCGAATCCCTGCTTCGCGTTCGATCGCTGCTACAACCATCGGGAGGGGACCGTTCATGAGAGGGAAAAGCAACAGGGCGCTCCGTGCGCCGCCGGCCAGTGCAAACGCTTCGCCTGTAATCGCGCGCCCGGAACGGCGCTTCGGCGCCACGAGTGTCGCGACTGCAGTCGCGGGAATTCTCTACGCGTCGGCCGCCGGACTGGCCTATGGAGCCGACGCCGCGGCGGACCAGGGCGCAGCAGCCGCGAGCTCGGTGCCGACCAGCGGCGAGACGCTGCAAGAGGTCGTGGTGACTGCCTCGGCTCAAGCGGTCAAGAAGCTGGACGCCAGCTACAGCATCGTCTCGGTGTCCGCGCAGGATATTCAGATGGCGGATCCCGCCAGCGCCGCCGAGATCTACAAGCTCTCGCCCGGCGTGTGGCCGGAAGCATCCGGCGGACAGACGGGCGTCAACATCGACGTAGCCGGCTTCCCCGAGGGCGGCGGCGACTCGCCGTTCTTCACGACCATGATCCAGGGCTCGCCCCTCTACGGCTTCCCCTTCCTGTCCTTCATGGACAACAGCTCGCTGATGCGCTACGACGACACGGTCGAGCGCGTCGAGATCGTGCAGGGCGGAACGAGCGCGATCTACGGCCAGGGCCAGCCGGGTGCAACGGCCAACTTCATCCTGAGGACCGGCCAGGACAAGGAAGCCGGGTCGATAGGCGTCACTTACGGCGACGAGGGACTGTACCGTATGGATCTGTTCGAGAGCGGCAAGCTGAGCGAGGGGTGGTACGGCAGCATTGGCGGCTTTTACCGCACGTCCGATGGGGTCCGCGACCCGCAGTATCCGTCCGACCTCGGCGGACAGCTGACGGCGACCTTGAAGCACACCCTCGATAACGGGTCGGTCATGTTCTGGGCGAGGACCATGCACGACCACAACGCGTGGTACGCCGATTTTCCCTACACCGTTCACAACGGCTCGGTCAGTACCTATCCCGGGTTCAATCAGCTCAACCAAACTTACAACAGCAAGCAGCTGGAGAATTTCCAGATACCGAATCCGGCCTGCAACTGCTTCGAGAACGACGATATCAGCGATGGCCGTGGCGGTGACCTGAGCTTTTTCGGCTCGGAGCTGAAGGAGGCGTTCGGCAACGGCATCTCGATCAGCAACAACTTCATATTTGACGGCGGCTACGTCAATACGCACGCGATCATCAACAACGGCAACCCGCAGACGCTGTCGTCCTACATCGATAGTCTGAGCTTGCCTGGCTATTCCGGGTTGACCGCGGCCGACGTCCAGGCCACGTTTAACAACGGTACCGCGGTGAATCCCAATCAGAGCATCGTGACGCAGCAGGTCTGGCTGGTCGAGAAGAAGATCACCAGCATCGAGGATGAGTTCCGCTGGAACAAGGACTTCGGCAACGGCAATACCCTGACCCTCGGTCTGTATGCCGACCACTACACCATGAACGACAACTGGTCGTTGAGCTCCAACGTGCTGATCACGAATCAGCCGAACGCCAGCCCGATCATCCTGAGCGCCGTCAATGCAGCAGGAACCGCTTACCAGGTAACCAGCCCGCAGGGCATCGTAAATGCGAACGGGGGCTACTACATCCTGCAGAACGGCGACGCCACCAACGTGGCCGCCTACATTTCCGATTCATGGAAGATCGACAAATGGTTGCTGGATCTCTCGGCGCGCCTCGAGCACATCAACATGAGTCAGGAGACCAGCAACACCTCGCCGGTCAACATGAACGGCGGGGCACCAGGAACGGGCACCAACCTCTGGGACAACTCGGTCAACCTGCCCAACGGGACGTTCTCGCACGGCGGTGAAGTCAACACGATGCCGACGTTCTCCGGCGGCGCCAACTACGAGTTCACTGACAACATGAGCGCCTATGTGCGCGTCAACAATGGCGTCGAATTCGAGAACTTCGACGATGTCCGCTGCAACAACGGTGGTTGCCCGTCCAAAGCGCCCTTTGCAATCGTTCAGAACTACGAGGTCGGCTTCAAGATCCAGAACCAATGGACGTACATCGACCTGCACGTCTATGACAAGGAGTTCAGCGGCTTGGCGTACACACCCGTCAACATCGATGACGTGCCGATCGGCCCGGCTTCCACCTACGGAGCGACCGCCAAGGGAGGAGAACTCGTCGGCAGCGTGAATCCCTTCGCGACCAGCGCCAACCAGCCCCTCGCCGCCTTCAAGATCACGGTGAACGGCAACTACGAGCATGCCGTCTACAAGGGCTTCGCGGGCTGCTCCCTGTACGAGAATATCAACGAGGTGGAGACCTGCGGCAGCGTCAATGGCAACCAGCTCGCGCGCCTGCCGAAGTATCAGCTCCGGGTGACACCGAGCGACACGCAGCTCTTCGGCTGGGGTACGTTGACCGAGCAGATCACGTACGAGAACATCGGCAAGCGCTACCAGGACGACACGGAGCTGACGCCCTTGCCGCAATACTACGATCTGGCCGCTGGCATCGATGCCCGGGTCGGGGACAGCTGGGAGTTCCGGCTGCTCGGCTCGAACCTCACCAACCAGCTCGGCTTGACCGAGGGTAATGCCCGATTCGGCGGCAACACGGTGCAGCAAGGCGTGGGTTTCGGCCGGTCGATCCTGGGCCGCGAAATCAACTTCACCGCCAAGTACTTCTGGTAACGGGACGGAAACTGATCTCCCCTCACGGCGACGTGAGGGGAGTTTTTTTTGCACGCCCGGATTTGCGGTGATTCACGATCCGCCGCTGCCCGTGTCCGGTACGGCGTCGAAGGCGACCGTCAGGCGCGGCTGATCGCTGTGAAAAGGCAGCGTGCCGTGCCAGAAGTAGGACGGGAACAGCACCAGTAGCCCGACCTCGGGTCGCACCGACAGCTCTGCCGGCAGCGGCGGCGTGGTGAGCATGCCGGGGGCGCCGAAGCTCAGGATCCCCTCGGCCGTGTGTCCCGCTCTCATGGAATCCGGCAGCTGCACGTAGAACGCCGAGGAGATCCATCCCCGCGGGTGCACATGGCTCGTGTGATAGCCGTCGCGGTGCAGACGGACCGACCAGGCGCCGTTGAAGCGCGCCGCTCCCCGATTGCGACGCCGCAGGGCATCTTCCCCCTGGCCGATGTGCTCGCGGTAACGCGCAATCGGCGCGGCAAAGGCCCGGAACAGCGCCTGAATGACCGGATCCCGACTGCGGGAGAGGTCCTGCGTGGTCTCGGTACCCTGGCGCAACGACTGGTAGAGAAGCCGGTGGCCGTGCGGGTTGTGCAGGGCCTCCAGGTGCGAGGTGAGCTCTGTCAGGAAGCTGCCGAGATCGGCCCAGCCGGCGGGCGCCTCGATGAGCATCGACAGCACCATGCGGTCGTAATCGCAGAACGACTCGTAGCGGGGATCGTTCAACAGCCGCAGCGCCGTGGTCTGCATGGCAATGAGGTATTGATGGTCCGGCGTGGCCGCCAGCAGGGTTGCGCACTCTGTCAGCGCCCTGGCCCCGTCCCCTACTCCGAGATACGCCGCGCACAGGAGTCTGCGGGCCGTGTGATCGTTCGGCAGCGCTCGCAGCGCGCGTTCGGCGAGTGTCAGCGCAGTGCCTGGCTCAAACTCGAGCGCCGCCAATCCCGCGCGAATGAGCATACTGGGGTGGGACTCAGGTCGTGCGGCACGCTCGGCGAGGCACGCGAAGGCGCCGCGCGCGTCTCCCGCCCCCTGCAGCAGGGCGGCCTTCGTGCCCCGGAGCGCATCGTCATGCGGGAATCTCTCCAGCGCCTCGGTCAGAGTGCGGGTCGCCTCGGCGATATCGCCGCTGCGCCTCCAGACGAGTTGCGCCAGCCGCTCGTGGGCCTCGGCGCGGCGCGGATCCAGCCTGATGCATTCGCGCAAGGCGAGCTCGGCCTCGTCGAATCGCTCGAGACTGAGGAGGCTGCGGGCATGGGTGTAGTGCAGCGCCGCCGTCGGTCGGGCACGCGAGAGCGTCTGACGCACGACACGCTCGGCCTCCTGCGGCTGCTGGGCCGCATTCAGTGCGACCGCCAGCGTATGGGACGCCACCGGGTTGTCCGGAGCCCGTGCCACCAGCCGGCGGTAGGTTGCCACCGCATCGCTCGCGCGACCCAGAGCGGCATAGGCCGCGACGTGCAGCGCCGACAGATCGGCGTCCGCCTGTCCGCTGTCGCACCACGGTGTCGCCAACTGGAGCGCCAGGGCCGGCTGGCCGGTGTCCAGGTAGTAGCGCGCCAGGAGGAGCGCCGCCCGCTGATACGGCGGGGCGCCCTGGATCGCACGCTGCAGCAGCGGCACGGCCTCGGCGGGGCGACCCGCGAGGAGTAACAACTCTGCCAGCGTGGTCAGCGTGGGAGCGGACTGCGGGTCGATCCCGAGGGCGCGCCGCAGCAGGGATTCCGCCTTGGCATTGTCGCCGAGGGCGAGCTTGGCGCCGGCCAGAAGGCGCAGCCCTTCCGGGTAATCGGGATTTGCGGCTACCAGGGACTCCAGTTGCTCGTGCGCCGCGCCGTACTGACCGGATTGCAGCAGGCCGCTGATGCGGCGCATGGACTCAGTCAGCGGTGCCGACATGACAGCCTCTGCGACGCCGACCCGTCAGCGCAGCTCCCGGATGCGGATGTTGCGGATCGCGAGCGCACCGGGGTGATCGCCCTGTATGCCGATGAGGCCGGTGGTGGCAAGGCCGTAGTTCGGGTACTTCGCGAACTTGCTCGCCGCTACGCGCTTCTTCCAGTCCTCGCTCCCGAAGTCGTACTCGACGACCTTGACGCCATTCAGCCAGTGCTCCACGTGATTGCCGCGCACGACAAGACGCGTCCTGTTCCACTGATCATACGGCTTTGCGACGCCGGGCGGCACGCCGTAGAGCGCGTAGTCGGAGCCGGCGGCCGTGAGCGGGCTCTTGCCGTCCTCCGTGTTGGCGTCATCGAGGAGCTGGTACTCCGGCGCGCTCCAGTAGATGTGGTCGTACTCGCGCGTACCGCGGTAGAAGATGCCGCTGTTGCCGGCCTTGCCGATCTTCCACTCGAGCTCGAGCTCGAAGTTGGCGAACTTCTCGTTGGTCACGAGATCATCCACCGGCCCGTCCTTCTCGAGCACGCCGCCGGCGACGTGCCAGCCCGCCGGCAGTCCGGGCTCCTTCCAGCCGCGCCAGTCGGGAGCGCTGTGGTCCTTGAGCAGCGGCCGCCAGTCGGCCGCCGGCGCGGCGGATTCGGCGGCGAGGCAGGCCGCGGCCGCCACGGAGAGCGCCAGCACCGCGGCGCACAGCTCTGTCTTCTTCATGGGTCGCTCCTCAAACGGGCCCGCCCGTCACGTCAGCTTGAGTCTCTTCAAGAGCTCCGGCGGCGCGCCGTCAAAGCTCGTCAGCGGCACGTTGCCGATGTAGCCGAGGTCCTTGCGTCCGGCGGGACTCGAGTAGAAAGCGGCGGCCGTCAGGTCGCGGTAGAGCGCGAAGAAGCGCGCGGCGTCCCGCCGCTCGGGCGCTGCGCGCGTGGCGTCGCAGATCGAGTCGCAGATCGCCGTCTGCGTGGCGGCGTCGAGCGCCGCGAATCCCTTGCCCAAGCGCCGCGCGCCTTCCGCGTCCAACCAGGCGAAGCCCTGCAGCACGATGGGCCGGTCGCCCTGCTGCGTCGGGTACGGCGCGCTCACCCACTCGTCGATGAAGTCGGCTACGCCGACGGCGGAGGCGCTCGGGGAGTGCTCGTCCGCCGGAATGATGAGGTCCGAGAGCACCGCTGCGAGCCGCCGCTGCGCCGCGCTCAGCGTAAGCGGCCAGAATTCGCCGCGCTTGTGCGGCGTGACGAGGTCGGGATCCGTGCCATAGCCTGGCGCAGCCGGCAGCTGCGACGGCGCGGCGCCGGGCGGGGTCTGCGCCGCCAGACCCGCCCGCCAGGCAGGCCAGGCAGCGCTCGCGGCCAGCATCCACTTGACGGTCGTGCGGCGATCCATCACAGCTCCTTGCGCCGCAGGCGTTCGAGGATGTGATCCGCCGCGCGCCAGGCGATCGCCATGATCGTGAGCGTCGGATTCTTGTCGGCGTTAGAGGGGAACACCGCACCGTCGGTGATGAAGAGGTTAGGCACGTCCCAGGTCTGGCACCACCCGTTGGTGACGGAAGCCTTGGGGTTCGCGCCCATGATCGCTCCGCCGACTTCGTGGATGATGAGCCCTCCGGGGGCGATCGCCTTCGCGCCGTCGGTCTCGATCTTCTTCGGCTTGCCGCCCATGGCCTCGATGATGTCCCCGAAGGTCCGCTGCATGTGCGCGGCCTGGCGCCGCTCGTGCTCGGACCACTGCCAGTGGAAGCGCAGCACCGGGATTCCCCACTTGTCCTTGACGCCGCCCGGGTCGATCTCGCAGTACGAGCGCTCGTTCGGGATCATCTCGCCGCGGCCGCTGAAATACACGAAGGATCCGTAGTAGCGGCGCACGTCCTGCTTGAATTTCGCGCCGTAGTTGCCGCCGGTCAGCCATTCGAGCCCCTTGCCGGTGTCGGGTCCGGGCATGCGCTTGCCGCCGCTGAATTCAACGTGGTAGCCGCGCGCAAAGCCGAGCTTGCCGGCGAGCTGCTCCTGGTAGAGCCACCAGGGCATGTAAAACTGATGGCCGTCGGCGCCGTCTTCGTTGAGCGGCGGCAGGCTCTCGAGCAGCGGCACCTGCCCCGTCACGTCGCTGCCGACCGTGTCCATGATGTAACGTCCGACCTTGCCGCTCGAGTTCGCGAGCCCGTCCGGGAAATGCGGGCTCTTCGAATTGAGCAGGATCCGCGCCGACTCGCAGGCGCTGGCGGCAAGCACGACCACGCGGGCGCTCGCGTGCTCGTGGGTGCCGGTGGTGCGGTCGACAAAGTTGACGCCGTCGGCACGGCCGTCGGCGCCGAGCGCGACCTCGTACACCATGGCGTCGGTCGCGATGTCGAGGTTGCCGGTGGCGAGCGCCGGGGGCAGGTGCACCGTCGTCGACTGGTAGTTGGCGCGGATCGAGCAGCCGCGCCCACAGGGCGTCGCCCACAGGCAGGGAGCGCGGCTGCGCATGTCGGCGGCGAGAATCTCCTGCGCTTTGGCGTTGCCCGGATGAAGCCGCTGGGGGTTGCTCCTGTGATCCAGCGCCTGAGTGAGGACCGCCCGGTGACCCGGTATCACCGGGATGCCGAGGCGCCGCGCGCTCCGTGCGATGAGGTAATCGCTCACGATGGGCTTCGGCGGCGGCAGCAGGCAGCCGGGCGGGGAGTTAGGTGTGTTCTCCAGCCCCTCGTTGCTGCCGTACACGCCGATCAGGAGCTCGACCTTGTCGTAGTAGGGCGCGACATCCTCATAGCCGATCGGCCAGTCGAAGCCGAGGCCGTCACGGCTCTTCGGCTTGAAATCGTACGGGCCGTTGCGCAGCGAGATCCGTCCCCAGTGGTTGGTGCGCCCGCCGAGCATGCGCGCGCGCCACCAGTCGAAGCGCCCGGCGTGGTCCTCGGTGGTGCGCACGTAGGGCTCGCCCGGAACCTCCCAGCCGCCATCCACCGTCGCGTCGTAAAAGCCGAAGGGCTTCTGCGGGGTGTTGGCACCGCCTAAGGGCGCCATGTCGGGCGTCTGGAACATCGGCGTCTCGGCCGCGGGCGTGTAGCGGCGCCCGGCCTCGAGCATCAGCACGCGCGCGCCCTCCATGCACAGCGTGTAAGCGGTCTGTCCGCCGGCGGCGCCGGACCCGACCACGATCACGTCGTAGGCGCGCTGCCGGGTCTTCGCGGTCACGAATGGCATGGCTCAGGAGCGATACGGCTCGCGGCCGATTCCCTGGATGCCAATGCCCTGTGCCGCGAGCACTTCATGCTGCAGGGCATACATGGCGGCCGCGGCCTCGTCGATCGCCCGCGTGAAGGCGAGCGAGCCGGCCAGGATCGGCTTGAGCCGCTCCCGGTCCTGAATGCGGGCCGGCGGATATTCGTGCTCCACGACCAGGTAGGTCTTCTCCGGGTCGATGGCGAGCAGCTCGCGCGCGGCGAGCTGGTGATCGAGCCAGTCCACCGAGCGATTCTGCAGGTAGGCGAGCGGATCGTGGCGCGCGGTCCCGGGGAGCTCGTGCTCGCTGAACACCGTCTGCTTCTTCCACGCGTTGAGCTGCGCGGCGGGGTCCGGGCTCGGCTGCCCGCCGTGCCAGTCGCCGCGCTGCATCGTCTGTCCGCCATAGCCCCACGCCGCGACGCCGCGCGGTTCGATGACCTGGCCCTTGACGTGAAAGCCGCCGATCAGAAAATTGTAGCCGCTGTCCTTCAGGTACTGGAACACCGAGCGCGAATCCTGGCCCATGAGGATCGCGTGCGACGGGTCATAGTGAATGCGGAACTGGTCGCCGACGCCGTGGCGCTCGCAGATACGGTGCAGCGCGATCCACGGCCCCGGCGCATAGGCGATGTTGTTATGCCAGCTGTCGCTCACGCTCCAGCCCGGCATCGGGCACTGCTCGACGCGGAAGGTGAGGCCGCGGGCCTTGGCCTCCTTGAGCAGCGGCACGAACACCGCCTCGAACATGACCAGATTTCCGTCCATGCTGAGCTGCGGGTTGCGCCCGACGAAACCGGTGACGGCATCGGCTCCGAGCAGCACCGCGGCGTCGAAGACCCTGAGCATCAGCTGGTGCTTGCGGCTGCGCACGGCTTCGTCCGCAGCCAGCATGTTGTCGAAGTAAGCGAGGTCGGAGAGTCCGACCTTGCTCGCCTGCATCGCGTGGCGCACGCGCGCGGCGCGGCCGGCGTCGAAGGGCGCGCGCAGGTCGAGCGTGTTGGCCACCGGATCGAGCATCGCCGCGGCCGGAACGTCGCTCTCGCTCGGGTGCAGAGCCGCCGACAGCTCGATGTTCGGCGCACCGATCTCGGCTGCGAACCCGAGCCATTCCTCGATGGCGAGGTCCGGGTCGGCGTCGCGCCGGGCGCGGGCGGTGAGCTCCTGCAGCGCCGCGGTGAGGATGCTGAGGCGCATCGGGCGCGGCCGGAACTCAGCGGGGCGCATAGGCCACTCTCTCGTTGCGGAAAGCCGCCGCGAACAGCACGAACACCGCGGCGGCGAATGCGGCCGGATAGAGCCAGATCGACTGCCAGTCGTGCGCCCCGCCGGCCGCATACAGGTCGTCGATGAGCCCCGCGGCCCAGAATCCCACCAGCATGCCGAGACCGTAGGTCGCGAGCGTGATCAGCCCCTGCGCGGCGGCCTTGTGCGCGGCGCCGGCCTTCGAGTCGGTGTAGATCTGCCCCGACACGAAGAAAAAGTCGTAGCACACGCCGTGGAGCGCAATACCGATGATCAGCATGAAGCCGAGCGCGTACGCGTTGCCGAAGGCGAACAATACATAGCGGGCGGCCCAGGCCAGCATGCCGATGAGGAGCGTCGCCTTCATGCCGAAGGTCCGCAGGAAGAGCGGAATGAGCAACATGAAGAGCACTTCCGACATCTGCCCGATGGTCTGCTTGCCGGTGGCGTTGGCGACCTGGATCTCGGTGAGGAACTGGTTGGCGTTCTGATAATAGAAGGCGAGCGGGATGCAGATCAGCACCGACGCCACGAAGAGCACGGCAAAGTTCCGCTCCCTGAGCAGCACCAGGGCGTCGAAGCCGAGCGCCCGCTTGAGTCCGCCCCCCTCCCCGGCCGCGGGCCGCGGCGGCGTGCGCGGCAGCGTGAAGGCGTAGATGCCGAGCAGGAAGGATGCGAGCGCGCACATGAGAAAGGTGTCGCGCAGCAAGCCCTGCGCGATGCCGGCGTGCGAATCCCAGCCGAACAGGTAGCTGATCGTGAGTCCCGCGACGATCCAGCCGATCGTGCCCCACACGCGCACGCCGGAGAAATGCCGCGAGGGGTCGTCCATCTGGCGAAACGCGATCGCGTTCACCAGCGCGAGCGTCGGCATGTAGAGGATCATGTAGGCGAGCAGCACGGGGTAGAAGGCGCCGAAGGCGCGCGTGCTGTAGAGCACATACATCAGGATGCCGCCGGCGATGTGGAAGACGCCGAGCAGCCGCTCGGCGTTGAAGTAGCGGTCGGCGATCAGGCCGACGACGAACGGGGCGATGATCGCGCCCCAGGCCTGGGTGCCGTAGGCGAGCCCGGTCTGCGCGCCGCTGGCGTGCAGATTCGCGGCGAGATAGCTTCCCATCGTGACGAACCAGCCGCCCCAGATGAAGAACTCGAGGAACATCATGGCGCAGAGACGCGCCTTCGTACTCCCGTTCATAGCTGCATCCACGCCGCCCCGGCGCGCGAGCTCGCGACCGCCTGCGCAATGAAGCGCAGGCCGCGCAGACCTTCCTCGGCGCCGGGGTAGTCGCGCAGCGGGGGCTGACCCCGCCCCGCGCGGCGCACGTCCTCGATGAAGGCGCCATAGATGTTCGCAAACGCCTCGAGATACCCTTCAGGGTGGCCGGCCGGCGTGCGTGCCGCCGCCTGCGCGGCGGCGCTCAGGTACCCGTGCCCGGTGCGCAGCAGCTCCCAGGGTCTGCCGGCGCGCTTGAGGATGAGTGTGTTGGGCTCCTGCTGATGCCACTCGAGCCCGGCGCGCGTCCCGTAGACGCGCAGCGACAGCCGGTTCTCCTCCCCGCAGGCGATCTGCGAGCACACCAGCGTCCCCTTGGCTCCGCCCTCGAGCCGCACCAGCATGCTGGCGTCGTCATCGAGCCGCCGGCCTGCGACGAACGAGGTGAGATCGGCACACACGGCCTCGATGCGGGCGCCGGTCACGAACTCGAGCAGGTTGGCCGCATGCGTGCCGATATCGCCGACGGCGCCGCCGAGGCCGGCACGCGCCGGATCGGTGCGCCACTCGGCCTGCTTGTGACCGCCGCGCTCGAGCGGCTCCATGAGCCAGTCCTGGGTGTACTCGACCAGCACCTTGCGCAGCTCGCCGAGCTGCCCGCCGCGTACCAGCGCGCGTGCCTCGCGCACGGCCGGGTAGCCCGTGTAGGTGTGCGTGAGCGCAAAGAGCGTGGTGCCCGCCTCGACGAGCCGCACCAGCTCCTCTCCCTCGGCAACCGTGAGCGCCAACGGCTTGTCGCAGATGACGTGGATGTCCGCCGCGAGAAACGCGCGCGCGACGGGATAATGCAGGTGGTTGGGCGTCGCGATGATGACGAAGTCGATGCCGTTGGCATCGGCCGATTCGGCGCGCGCCATCTCCTCATAGGACGTGTAGGCGCGCTCCAGGAACCATGCCGCTGCGCTGGCGAGCGCGATCTGCGGGTGAGAGGACATGGCGCCGGCGACGACCTGCGCCTGACCGTCGAGCTCGGCGGCCATGCGGTGCACCGAGCCGATGAAGGCGCCGCGCCCGCCGCCGACGATGCCGGCCCGCAGGCGGCGCGCAGGTAGGGCGGGCGTGGCGGTCGGGCACATCGGGCTCAATGCTAACGCATTTCGCCGCCGCTGCCCGCAGTGCGCCGTGGCTAAACGTTCGAGTCGGGAAACGACGCCTTGCGGCGGCTCATGTAGTCGAGCAGCGCCTCGTCCACCGCCACGTCGAGCGGCGGCGCCTCGTACTCCTCGAGCTGTTTCTTCCACAGCGCGTTGGCGCGCTGAATCATGTCCCTGGCGCCCTCCGCTTCCCACTGCTCGACGCTGTTGTTGTCGGCGAGCGGTGAGCGGTAGAACGCCGTCTGGAAGTTGGCCTGCGTGTGGGCGCAGCCGAGGAAGTGCTTGCCCGGACCGACCTCGCGGATCGCATCGAGCGCCTGGCCGTTGTCCGAGAGATCGACCCCGGCGAGCAGCGTGTGCATCATGCCGGCCTGGTCGGTGTCCATGACGAACTTCTCGTAGCCCATGGCGAGACCGCCTTCGAGCCAGCCGGCCGTGTGCAGCACGAAGTTCACGCCGGCGAGACAGGTCGGAATCAGCGTGTTGGCGGACTCATAGGCGGCCTGCGCGTCGGGGATCTTCGCGGCACAGAGCGCGCCGCCGGAGCGGAACGGCACGCCGAGCCGCCGCGCGAGCGCCGCCATGACGTACAGCACCAGCGCGGGCTCGGGAGTCCCGAAGGTCGGCGCCCCCGACTGCATCGAGAGTGAGGAGGCGAAGCTTCCGAGGATCACCGGCGCCCCCGGGTTCACGAGCTGCGCGAGCGCCATGCCGGCGAGCGCCTCGGCGAGCGTCTGCGCCGCGGTGCCCGCGACCGTCACCGGGGACATGGCGCCGGCGAGGATGAACGGCGTCACGACGGTCGCCTGGTTGGCGCGCGCGTAGGTCTTGAGCGCCCCGAGCATGGTCGCGTCCCAGGTGAGCGGCGAGTTGGCGTTGATGAGGCTCACGATGCAGGTGCGGGGCTTGGCGGTCTCCGGATCGGTGAAGTTGTCCCCGAAGAGGATCCTGGTCATCTCGACCGTGTCGCGCGCCCGGTCGGGATGGGTCACCGAGCCCATGTACGGCTTGTCGCTGTACTTCATGTGGCTGTACACCATGTCGAAGTGCCGCTTGTTGACCGGCAGATCGACCGGCTCGCAGATGGTGCCGCCGGAGTGGTGCAGCGAGTTCGCGAGGTACGCGAGCTTGACGAAGTTGCGGAAGTCCTCGATGCGCGCGTAGCGCCGTCCCTCGTCGAGGTTGCGCACGAACGGTGAGCCGTAGGCGGGGGCGAATACGGTGCGGTTGCCGCCGATCACCACGTTGCGCGCCGGGTTGCGCGCGTACTGGGTGAATTCCCGCGGCGCGGAGCGGCGCACGAGTCCGCGGCACATGCCGCGCGGGAAGCGCACGCGCTCGCCCTGCACGTCGGCGCCCGCGTCCTTCCAGAGCTTCAGCGACTCCGCATCGTCGCGGAAGTCGATGCCGACCTCCTGCAGGATGGTGTCGGCATTGTGCTCGAGGAGCTCGAGGCCCTCACTCGAGAGCACTTCGTAGTAGGGAATGTTGCGCGTGATATAGGGTACGAACGCATGGCTGCGCGCGGTGCGGGCGGCGATCTTGGCGTCGCGGCCGCTCGGCCGGCGGGCGCGCGCCGGCGGGGTCGTCTGGGGCTGCTGGTCCATACGGCTGCGCCCATTATGGTCCCGCCCGGCCCCGGGACTGGCCGGTTTGCGGCATGCACTTCTCCGCCAGCGCCATCCGGGCTTACTGGACCACGGGCAATTCGACGTAAGTGGCGGTATCTCCGGAGCGATACACACGCTGCGTCGCCTTGCGATAGTCGGCGGCCCTGGCGAAGAAGATGTTCGGCACGTAGGTCTGCGGGTTGCGGTCGTAGAGCGGAAACCAGCTCGACTGGATCTGCACCATGATGCGATGACCCGGCAGGAACACGTGGTTGGCGTGCGGCAGCGCGAAGCGATAGCGCTGCACGGTCCCGGCGGGGATCGCGCTCGGATGCTCGAGGCTGTCGCGGTAGCGCCCGCGGAATATGTCCATGGCGACCGCCAGCTCATAGCCGCCCAGCGGCGGGTCCGAGGGCACCTCGTCGGGATAGACGTCGATCAGTTTCACGACCCAGTCGCTGTCGGTGCCGCTCGTGGAAGCGAACAGGTTCACCACCGATGCGCCGCCGATGCGCAGCGGTGCGGTGAGCACGTCCGAGAGGTAGCTCAGCACGTCGGGCCGGTCGGTCACCGCGCGCTGGTCTCTGAGCAGCCACTGCTGCCACGCGAGGCGGTCGCGGAAGCTCACCGGACGCGGCTGATAGGGAACGGGCTTCGCGGGGTCCGAGACGTACTCGTCGTAGGCCGCCCCGCCCTGCGCCGCCGGCGCGCCGAAGCCGAGCCCGAACCCGGCCTCGAGGTACAGGCGCCGCGCCGTCCAGGGACATCCCGATTCGCACGACAGCGGCCAGGTCGGCAGGCGCTGCCAGACATCGGCGCCGGTCTCGTAAGCCAGCACCCGCGGCGTGTCGGCCCTGGGCGCGTCGTCCAACAGCCGCTCGTTGAAGAACGGCAGGATGACGTCGCGGCGCACCTGCAGCGCCGTGTCGCCGTCGAACTTGAGCGGCCCGAGTGTCGTGCCGTCGCCATTGATGCCGCTGTGGCGCCAGGGTCCGAGCACCAGAAAGATCCGATCCTTGTCGGTGTCCTGAGGTACGGTCGCGATATAGGCGTGGACGCCGCCGTACATGTCCTCCTGGTCCCAGAGACTCGCGATGTAGAGCGTCGGCACGGTGAGCGGCTGCGCGGCAAGGATCCGGTCGAGGGCCTGTTCGCTCCAGAAGCTGTCGTAGGCGGGATGCTGGCTGAGCTTCTGGTAGAACGGCAGCGCCTCGAGCCCGAAGCGGCGGGCGAAACCGTCGGCGGAGATGAGCGAGAGAAACAGCTGGTAGTCGTCGAACACCCCGCGCGGAATCGGCTTGGCGGCGCCGTGCTCGCTCGTCTGCCCGTAGAGATAGTCGAAGTTGCTCTGGCGGAAGGCGCCGTTGTGAAACCAGTCGTCGCCCTTCCAGCCGTCGACCATCGGGCATTCGGGTACCGCGGCCTTGAGGGCGGGATGGGGATGGATGAGCCCCATGAGCACGGTGAAGCCTCCGTAGGAGGATCCGATCAGACCTACGTGGCCGTTGGTCTCCGGCACGTTCTTCACCAGCCAGTCGATGGTGTCGTAGGCGTCGGTCGAGTGATCGACGGGCGTGTCGTTGAGCGGGCCCCGCAGGAAGCGCGTCATGACGTAGTCGCCCTCGGAGCCGTACTTGCCGCGCACGTCCTGGTAGACGCGGATGTACCCGGCCGCCACGAACACCTCATCCGCCGGGCCGAGCTCCGCCGCCATGTGCGGGCTTGGCGTGCGCTCGGTGTTGTCCGAGGCGTTGTAGGGGGTGCGGGTCAGGATGATCGGCGCGCGCTGCGCGCCCCGCGGAACGAGGATCACGGTATGCAGCTTCACGCCGTCGCGCATCGGAATCATGACGTCGCGCTTGACGTAGTCGTAGTCCGCCGTGGGAGGGGTGAAGTGCGGCGGAATATCCGGCTGCATCGGCGGCGTCGGCGGCGTGGGCGCACCGGCCGCGATGGCCGCCGACAGCGCGACTACGACCCCGGCGGCCAAACCCGCTGTTCGGGTGCGCATCACGTCCTCACTCTGATGAAACGGGGTTGGGGACGGCCGGCAACTGCGACGCACGAGTCCTGAGGAGTACCCCCGCGTAGTAAAGCAGGTAGTAGCCGACCAGCAGCGCGAAGATTCCCAGCGTCAGCGGGCTTCTCTGGTACGCGGCCGCGGCGTTCGGATCCGGCGCGAAGCTCCCGTTTGCGCCGTTCGCGAGGTACAGGAATCGGTAGCCCAGACGTCCCACAAACAGCACGGTCACCGCCAGGCCGAGGTAGGTGTGGGGCGTGTAGAAACGGCCCTCCGGCGTCACCTCGAAGCGCGTATGGCGCAGCCCGACATAGGCGAGCGCCACACCGCAGGCGAGCCCGGCGATCAGCGCCTCGAGCATCTGGGCGCCGCGCGTCACGCTCGCCGCAACGACCAACGCTGCGACGAGCGTGAGTATGCCCATCCGAAACCCCATCCGCCGCGGGTGTACGGGCTGGCGGCCGAAGCTCCGCCGTACGCGGCGCACGAGCCCCCAGACCACCAGCGCGGCGATCAGGATCGGGGCGATGAGCTTGGGATCCATGCGGATGCGGGTCTTACAGCGTCAGCGAGCCGCGCCCGAGCTCGATGACGTCGCCGCTCACCAGCACGTTGCGCTCTTCGTCGACCCGCAGCCGCAGTGCCGACAGCCGCCCGGTATATTCCCCCTGGGAGATGTCGTACTCGCACGGCAGCGTGCGCCCGGTGGCGAGGCACCAGCCGCCGAGATTGGCGGTCGCCGAGCCGGTCGCCGGGTCCTCGAGCACCGCGCGCCCCTGGGGAAAAAAGAAGCGCGCGAGCAGCCCCGCACCGGCGGGCGCGAACACATAGACCTGGCTGTGTCCGTCGGCGCTGCGCAGCTGTGCGAGCAGATCCGCGCGGACGTTCACGCGCCGCACCGCCGCCTCGCTCGCGAGCGGCACGATGAGCTGCTCCACTCCCGCGTTCACCCATAACGGCCGTTCGCCGATGTCACGCTCCTCGAGCCCCAGCATCGCCGCGAGGGTGAGACGCGGCTCGCTCACTTCGCGCCACCCGGGTGCCTTGGCCTGCAACGTCCAGCGATCGCCCGTGGCGCGCACCGGAATCACGGCCGCCGGCAACTCGAGCGTAAGGCGGTCGCCAGCCAGGCCGAGTGCGCGGCACACGTGCGCGGTGCCGAGCGTCGGGTGCCCGGCGAAGGGCATCTCGTAGTGCGGCGTGAAGATGCGCACCTTGGCGCTGGCGCGCTCCGAGGGGAGGATGAAACTCGTCTCCGACAGGTTGAACTGCAGTGCCAGCGCCTGCATCCTTGCCGCATCGAGCGCCTGCGCCCGCTCGAACACGCACAGCGGGTTGCCGCTCAGGGGCGCGTGCCCGTGGGTGAAGACGTTGACGATCCGGTAGGAGAACGCAGCCATGCGCCGCGCGATTGTATCCTCGGAAGCGCGCCGATGAGCGCCGAATTGCTGTTTCGGGACGATGCCTATCTGAAAACGGCCGCGGCGCGGGTGCTGTCGGTCGGTGTGCGCGCCATCGAGCTCGACCGCACGGTGTTCTATCCGCTCGGCGGCGGCCAGGCTGGCGACACCGGCGCGCTGGTGCGCGCGAGCGGCGAGCGCGTGCCGATCGCCGATACCCGCAAGGGCGAGACGCCTGACAGTGTGCTGCACATCGCCGCGGCCGGCGCACCGCTCCCCGAGCCCGGCGAGATGGTCGGCCTCGAGATCGACTGGCCGCGGCGCTACCGGCTGATGCGCCTGCACACGGCGCTCCACCTCCTGTCGTGCGTGGTGGTCGCGCCCGTGACCGGTGGCAACATCGTGCCCGACAAGGCGCGCCTCGACTTCGACATCGACCTCGCCGCACTCGACGCGGCACGCATCGAGAGCGAGACCAACCGGCTGATCGCCTCAGGAAGCGCGACCGAGACCGCGTGGATCACGGATGCCGAGCTCGACGCGCAGCCGGAGCTGGTGAAGACCATGAGCGTGCAGCCGCCGCGCGGCATGGGCCGCGTACGGCTGCTCAGGATCCCCGGGATCGACCTGCAGCCCTGCGGCGGCACTCACGTGGCCAATATCGCCGAGATCGGTGCCATACGGGTCGTCAAGATCCGCAGCGAAGGCCGGCACAACAAGCGCGTGGAGATCGTGCTCGGCTGATCAATTGGAAAAATCGCCTCCGGCAGCCTGCGGCGATTTTTCGGACATCAGCTTCGTTGCCGGGCGCCAAAGGCGCGACTTTGGCGCCCTACGCTCGCGCCAGGGTTTGGCCTCACTGGTAGCGGCTCAGCTCAATGCCGTTGCCTACCGGCAGCAGCACCGAGGTCATGTCGGGGGCGAGGCGCACCGCGTGGCGGTAGGCCTGGGCGTGCGGGCGCGCGCTCGCTGGCTCGATCATGTTGTCGGCGATCACCAGCGCGCCCGGGGCAAGCTTGCGCCGCAGCGCCTCGAACACCGGCACGTACAGGTTCTTCCACAGGTCGACGAGCACGAGATCGAAGGGACCCGGGAGCTCCGCGAGGCTCGCGAGCGCGTCCCCGATGCGGAACTCGACGAAGTCCGCGAGCCCCGCGCGCGCCAGCTGGCCGGTGGCGTACTCGGTCTTCGCGGCCTTGAGCTCGAGCGAGATCAGCTTGCCGTGCACTGTGCGCGCCGCTTCGGCGAGCCACACGGTGGAATAGCCGAAGGAGCTGCCGACCTCGAGAATGCGGCGCGCGCCGGCCTCCTTGGCGAGGAGGTTGAGGAGCGTCCCGGTCGCACGTCCGACCGGCAGCAGCATCTCGTCGATGCGCCGCTCGGCCTCCTCGGGCCCGAGCGTGTCCCAGAGCTCCTCCTCGCGCTCGGCCCGCGCCTCGTAGTCGGCCAACACGACCCAGACGGCTGCGTCGATCGTCGGCGGATTCATGATTGCTCCTCTCAGGCGGCGCCGGAGAAATACTCCTGCAGCGACGCCACGCCGAGCCGCTTGGCCTCGAACAGGCTTTCGAGGTGCTCGCGGGAGTTGACGAGGCCGCGGGCGCGCAGCACGCCGCGCTCATCGAGCAGGGCTGCGAACGGCAGCCGGCTCACCTGGTAGGCGAGCCCGAGAGCGGCCGACACCACGTAGGGAATCCCCTCGAGCCCCTGTGCGGCTACGAACTCGCGCTGCGCGGCGATGTCGCCGTCGCTCGCGAGGATCACGTCCATCCAGGAGCGCTCGTCCTTGCGGCTCGATTTCACCGCGGCCAGGAGCGACTTGCACACCGGACAGGTCGGCGAGACGAAGAGGAGCAGCGTGCTGCGGCCGTCATCGCGCGCGGCACCCACTTTCAGCTCCCTGCCGTCGAGGTCCGCCAGCTCGAGAACCGGCGCGGGCTCCCCCACGGTGAGGCCGCGATTGAGCATGAGCGCTCCGGCGGGTGCGATGCGCTGATGCAGCACCCCGAGCTGCCGGGTGAGCGCCAGCACGACCGCCGCGAGCGCCAGCACCAGGACCCACAGCACCACGTTCGATACGGCGAGCGCAGTCACGGCGGGCCCTTGAGAGCGGCGCTCCACGGCGGCACCCGGCCCAGGAGCCTGTCGAGGCAGGCATACAGGAGCGTCGCGATCACGGTCCCGCCGCCGACCGTGAGAGCGTCCGTGGGCTGCAGGGGGCGCGTTTTCCACGCGAGGAGCGTCATGAGGAGCAGCAGCGCCAGCGTCAGGTTGCGGGCGACCATCCACGGGGCGATCGGCCGCGCATCATCCGGCCCGCCGCAACCGCAGGCGAGATCGCGCCGGCCGCGCCCGAGATTCACGGCGATCGCGGCCGCATAGGCGAGGAGCAGCGCCGCCCCGCCGAGGGCCGCCCCGAAGCGCGCGGCGGGCACGACCAGTCCCAGCGCGACCGCCGCTTCGGCGAGCGCCACGAGCGGCGCGAGGCGCCCGGCGCCTTCCGGCAGCACACGGTAGGCACGCAGCACTTCGGTAAACTGCGGCAGGTCGCGGAGCTTATGGAGCGCGGCGCTCGCAAACAACACCGCAAAGCAGCCGACGAGCAGCACACCGATGGCGGGATCGACCATGGCCCATCATAAACCGCGGGACTGCTATCGTACCGGGTTCAACGCGGCGGGCTCGGCGGCGAAGGCCACAGGTCCTCCTCCCAGAATTCCTGTGCGCGGCGCACTCCGCCGGCACCGCGCGCCTCCTCGAGCTTGCGCAGCTCGACCCGCCGGATCTTGCCGGAGATGGTCTTCGG
>JASHQW010000173.1 GCA_030038875.1 Gammaproteobacteria bacterium
TCCTGAGCCGAGCCGCCGGTACACCGGCGGAAGGTGCAGAGACTACCTGAGGGCTCGAGTGCCCTTGATGACAGGCTTACGAGCATCCCGCACCCACACGCGCACTGTGCGCACGGGTGAAGAGATAGTCCACTCCCGGGGGAAACTCCGGGGCAAAGTGAATCCCTTGGTCGTAGGTTCGAATCCTACCGGGCCCACTCCACCAACCTTTGGCTTCGTTTAGCGCAGGGGCAGGGGTCTCGGCCGCCGACGGGTACGAGACGTGCGGTGAGCGATAGAAAGCGCCGTTGGGATTGTGATGGTCGATGAGGTAGCGGCCTTCGGGCGTGCGGTGATCGCCTGCACGCCGCTTCGGCCCCACCGGGTTCCGTCCGAGAGAGATCACGTACGAGCGCAGCACCGACCCCTGTGCGTAGACCAGCATGCGCCGGGTGGACTTGTGCACGACCAGCAGCTCGGCGCGCGCTCCGGGCGGCAGATACGTGCCGGGACGATTGGCCCACAGGAGGCTCGCACCGGCCAGTGTCGCCGCCGCCAAAGCCGCGATGCCGATCCTTCGCAACATGCCGACTCCCTTCGCACGCTGAGCCGCGGACATGCGCTCATTCGGTACTGGGCGCATGAACGAAGGCTGAACCTCGGCACCGCTGCCGGCCCACTGCCGCCGCTCTGTGCCATTCGGGCATGCGCTACCATGCTCACGGAGGCCATCATGGCGCGTAATTCCGCTCTGCTGCTTGCCGCCATCCTCGCGTGCGGCGCGTGCTCGACCTCATCGCACGTGCTCATCGGCACCGCCCGGCCGCCGCTCCCGCCCGAGAGTGTGCGCGTCTACGTGAAGCCGCCGCCGAAGTACGAGGAGATCGCCACGGTGAGCGCCACCAGCCAGGGATCGCTCGCCCTCACGGGCCAGCAGAACATGGACAAGGCGATGCAGCGGCTGAAGGAGGAAGCCGCCAGGCTCGGCGCCAACGGGGTCCTGCTGCAGGGAGTTCAGGATACGCAGTCCGGCTCGATCGGCGCCGGCGGCGGCAACACCAGCTACGGCCCCGGGAGCGCGGTCGGCGTCGGGGTGGGCGGCTCCTTCGCCATCACCAGCAAGGCCGTCCAGGGTCTCGCCATCTACGTCCCGCCGCAGTAGCGAGGCGCCTTTTGACTTCGAAGTCCAAAGGACCGCGAAAAAAGACGCGCGTGCTCGTCGCAGACGACAACGGGACCTATCGCCACGCGCTTCTGACAGTGCTCAGAGGCATCCCATCGGTCGAGGTCATCGCAGAGGCGGCCGGCGGCGACGAATGCCTGCGGCTGGCCGAGGCGCTCGCGCCCGACGTGGTGCTCCTGGACGTGAACATGCCCCATTTGAGCGGCATCGAGGTCGCGCGCCGCCTGAAGTCCGGCGAGCACCCGCCGCAGGTCGTGATCCTGTCGCTTTCAGATGCCGGAGACGGCCGCGCGGCGGCTCTGTCCGCCGGGGCAGATGCGTACGTCGCCAAGGCCGCGGCATTGACCGAGCTCGTGCCGCTGCTTGCCGGCTATCCGTTGCGGCAGCACGGCGGCAGCTAGCGCGGCTCCGCAGGTCGCGACGCTGTGGTGCCCGGTCGACGGTGCCTAGAGTGAAGCGCCGCGGGCTGCATCGCCCTGCGCTTCGTCGCCCGCCTGGTTCAGCACCGAGCAGGCGACGATCGTGCCACCGCCCGGGCGCGAGCCCACGTGCAGCCGGCCCCCGATCGCGCTCGCACGGTAACGCAGCGAGTAGCTGCCGTGCCCGGCGGCTGAGCCGGCGTCCGCGATCCCGGAGCCGTCGTCGGCCACGGTCAGCTTCAGCTCCGTGCCTTCGAGCGTGAGCTGAATGTCGATGCGGCGCGCCTGGGCGTGCTTGAGCGCGTTCTGCACCGCCTCCTGGGCGATGCGGAACAGCTGACCGCGGTCCTCGAGCGAGATGGCCACCGGGCCGTCGAGGGTGTCCGTGAGCTGCACCCGTACCTTCTCGGTCGAGCTCGAGGCCGCGAGCCGCGCGAGTCCCGCCGCCAAGTCCCCCTGGTCGGCGATCAGCGGCGACAGTCCGCTGACGATTCCGCGCGCGGTCACGAGGCTGCGGGCCATTATCGCGCTCACCTCGCGGAACCCCGCGGCGCTTTCCGGGCTCTTGTGCGCGGCACGCGCCGCAAAGGTATCCGCCAGCAGCTGCGCGGCGGTCAGCTCCTGTCCGAGGGCGTCGTGCAGCTCGTATGCGAGGCGCCGCTGCTCGCGCGTCGCCGCGCCGATCACCTCGCGCTGCAGTTTCCTGACCTCGGTGAGATCGTGCGCGGAGCAGTGCAGATAGCTCGCTCCGGCGAGTTCGAAGCTGCTAACGACGACCTCCACGGGGAAAGTCGTGCCGTCCCTGCGCCGATGCTGTGTCTCGAAGCGCGCCACCTCGCCGCGCCGCAATCCCTCGATCAGACTGGCAAGCTGCGACCTCTCGAACAGTGGGTCCCAGAACGACGGGTCCCGCCCGAGCAGCTCGCGGCGCGACCAGCCGAGCGCCACGCAGAAGGAATCGCTGGCATCGACCAGCCGTCCCTCCGGGTCGAGTACGTGCAGCCCGTCGCTCGCCTTGCGCAGGAACATCTGGCTGCGCTGGTGCTCGAGGCCGACGCGCCGCTCAAGCTCGATGCGCTGGGTGATGTCGCGGAAGTTGACGACGATGCCGGCCACCGCCGGATCCCGCAGCAGGTTGGTGAATGTGGCCTCCAGCCAGGGCCAACCGCCGCTCTTGTGCCTGACGCGCGCCACCACCTCGAGGGACGATTCGTCCACGGCGGTGCACGCGGCGAGTTGCCGTCCGACCTCGGCCGCATCCTCCGGGTGAATGAATTCGAACGCGCTGCGGCCGAGCATCTCCGGCGGCTGATAGCCGAGGACTCTGAACGTCGAGCTGCCGACGTAGCGCAGCCGCCCGGCGCTGTCGGCTATCACGACGCCGTCGGCGCTCTTGTCCACCAGGGCCTGGAAGCGCTCATACTGGTGCTCCACTTCCTGCTCCGCCTCGCGCCGCCGCTCGTCCGCGCGCAGCGACTGCAGGCCGTAGTCGAGGTCGCCCGCCAGCTCGACCAGCAGCCGCACCTCGGTCTCATCGAAGTGCAGCGCCTCTTTCGAATAGAGGTTGAGCGTGCCGTAGGCCGGTATCGCCTTCCCGAGCGGCAGGGAAATCGAGCTGCGAAAGCCGAACCGCCCGGCGCGCTGCCTCCAGGGATGCAGGGTCTGCTCCTTCATGATGTCGCGGCTGACCGAAGGCCATCCCGAGCGGATCGCCTGACCCGTGGGTCCTCTGCCGGCGTCGGTGTCCGCCCAGGTGATCTCGGCGCCCTCTAGGTAGGCCGTCTCGCCCTTCGCGGCCACGGGTCTGACGCGCCGGGCGGCGCCCTCCTCGGCCATCCCGATCCACGCCAGGTCGAATCCGCCCCTGTCGACCAGGATCTGGCACATGGACTCCATCAGCTGCGCGGCGCTGGTCGCGTGCACCAGGGACTGGTTGCAGTCGCTGAGCACGCGCAACGTGCGGTTGCTCGCGCGCAGCTCCTGCATGGCGCCGCGCAGGCGTGCCGCCTCCGCGTTTCTCTGCAGCGCGATGCGCAG
>JASHQW010000174.1 GCA_030038875.1 Gammaproteobacteria bacterium
GCGACATGGCGATGAGACTACGATGGCGCAGGCATCCGTGCCATCATCGACGCGCACACTCACGGAGCGCTCATGAGCCGTCCATTGCATCCGGGCGTCACCCGGCGCGGATTTCTCGCAGCGGGCGTCGCGGCGGGCGCCGGTGCGCTCTTCAGCCGCGCCTCGGGGAGCAGCGCTCCCCCGGCGGCCGGCAGCACCCCGCCGACGCCCGGCGGCCCGCCGAGCGTCAGTACCCCGACCGTCTCCGCGCCCCTCATCGCCAAAGCGATTCCCGCCACGGGCCAATGGCTGCCGGCGATCGGCATCGGCACCGATTCCTTCCGTACCGGCGTACGCGACGACATCCGCGCGGAGCTCAAACGCATGAGCGAGCTCGGCGCGACGGTCATCGATACCGCCGCCTCCTACGGCGACAGCGAGGCGCTCATCGGGGAAGCGCTCGAGAGCCTGCGCCTGCGCGATCGCATGTTCCTCGCGACCAAGCTCGCCGGCGGGAGCGACGCGGGCGCGGAGAGCTTTGCGCGCTCGCTCGAGCGGCTGCGCACCCGGCGCGTCGAGCTGCTGCAGGTCCACAATCTCAACGGGGTGCCGGAGCTGCTGCCGCGGATGCGGGAATGGAAGCAGGAAGGAAGAGTGCGCTATCTCGGCGTCACCACCTCGCGCGCGGGTCAGCACGCCGAGCTCGCCGACTGCATGCGCACCTACCCGCTCGATTTCATCCAGGTGGACTACTCGATCGCCAACCGTGAGGCGGCCGAAGCCATCCTGCCGCTCGCGCTCGAGCGCAGGATCGCGGTGCTGGTAAACCTTCCCTTCGGCCGCTCCTCGCTGTTCCGCGAGGCCGCCGGCCGCGCACTGCCCCCGTGGGCCGCCGACATCGACGTCACGAGCTGGGCTCAGTACTTCCTCAAGTACGTGATCGCCCACCCCGCGGTGACCTGCGCGATCCCGGGCTCGACGCAGCTCAGCCACCTCGAGGACAACCAGGCAGCCGGCCGCGGCCGGCTGCCGGATGCGCCGCTGCGCCGCCGCATGGAGGAGTACTGGGACGGCAAGGCCGCGTGACGGGCCCCACCCGGAGCGGACGCGGGCGCAGCGGGCAAAAGTCGCGCCTTTTGCCCCGTGCGCTCAGCCATCTACGGCGTGCTCGGCTGCCGAGGCAACAGGTGCACTGCGTCTCGTGCCCCGGTCGACGGAGTGATGTCTGCTGATATCGCTTCCTGCGATTTCAGCCCATTTACTAAGGATATTTGTGCTCGACCACGCCGCGCACGGGCTGCGTGTCGTACACCAGCACGATCGACTCGATCTTGCCGGTCTCACGATCGAAGTTGAATACGTCGGCGCAGTCGAAGGCGACGTGCGAGCCGTCCTTGAGCGTCCAGTCGTAGAGGTAGTAGGCGACCGCCCGCAGGTGTCCTTCGGCGCTCACCAGCACGTCGTGCACGGTGAGCTTCGAGCCTCGGGAGGCGCCCGCCACCTTGGCCACATAGGCGCGCACCGGGAGCCTGCCGAGAAAGGGCGACTGTACCCAGCCCTCGGGAACGAACAACGCCGCGGCTCTCTCGGGATCGCCCGCTTCGAGCGCCGCCAGGTACTTGTGCACCGCTTGCTGCATAGGACCCTCACTTGATGATGGCCGCGACTCCGGCCTTGCAGGCGACCTCGTCCTGCGACCCCGTGCCGCCCGAGCAGCCGATCGCGCCGATCAGCTTCCCGCCCTCGACCAGGGGAATCCCGCCGCGCGAGGCGATGGCCCCGTCGAGCGTCATGATGTAGCTGTAGCCGTTCTGCTGCAGGCCGATCTCGAACACCTTGGTCTCGCGGCGGAACGTGGCCGAGGCGCGCGCCTTGTGCTCCGCGATCTGAATCGAGGCGAGCTGCGCGCCGTCCATGCGCTGGAAGGCGACCAGGTTGCCGCCCGCGTCGACCACCGCGACGTCGAGCTTCCAGTCGTGCTTGCGCGCTTCGGCCACCGCCGCGGCGATGGCGGCCTGTGCGCGCTCGAGCGAGATCGGCGCCCCGTAAGGGATGTCGAAGGGCATCTTGTCCGGAACGTTGTCGAGCGGATAGGGGGCCGCGGGCGGCGATTGCGCCCCGCTCGAGACAGTGCCCGCCGCGAGGACGGCCACAAGTACTGCGGTCAGCGCGGGTCTCGGGGACATGGTGCGGCTCCTTATTTTTACTTGCCGGTGGGCGGAAGGCCGTGAAGCTTGAGGTATCTTACGCCGATGACTGACCTCGCTCTCGGTTTCATCGGACTCGGCAACGTCGGCGGACAGCTGGCCCGCAACCTCCTGCGCCACGGCGTGGATCTCACGGTGCGGGACCTCGACCCGGAGCGTGTCGCGGCCCTGGTGGCCCGCGGCGCCAAGGCGGCCGCGACGGCGCGCGAGCTCGCCGAGCGCGTCGATCTCGTGATCACCTGTCTGCCCTCCCCGGCCGTCTGCGCCGAGGTGATGGAGGCGCCGGACGGCGTGCTCGCCGGTCTCACGGCGGGGAAGATCTGGCTCGAGATGAGCACCACGGACGCCGCCGAGGCGTGCCGGCTCGCCGCGCGCGTCGAGGCCCTGGGCGCGACCGCCATGGACTGTCCGGTCTCGGGCGGCTGCCACCGTGCGGCGACCGGCAACATCTCGATCTTCGCCGGCGGCAGCCGCGCGGCCTTCGAGCGGGTGTTGCCTGTGCTCGCGATTCTCGGACGCCGGATCCTGCACACCGGTCCGGTGGGCTCGGCCTCGGTCCTCAAGGTGATCACCAATTACCTGTGCACGGTGCACCTTGCGGCGCTCGCCGAGGCGCTCACGGTGGCGAAGGTGGCCGGGCTCGATCTCAACATGGCCTACGAGGGCATCCGCATCTCCTCCGGCAATTCCTTCGTGCACGAGACCGAGTCGCAGGTGATCCTGAATGGCAGCCGCGACATCAACTCCACCATGGACCTGGTACTGAAGGACGTCGGCCTGTACGACGCGCTGGCGCGTGCCCACGAAGTGCCGCTCGAGCTTTCGCCGCTGGTCCTCGGGGTGTTCGCCGACGGCGCCCGGC
>JASHQW010000175.1 GCA_030038875.1 Gammaproteobacteria bacterium
TCGGTGGCGGTCGCGGCGAGCGAGCCGCGCTTCGAGGAGCTGAAGCGCGGCGCCTCGATGGCGCGCTGCTTTGGCCTCGAGGTGCAGGTCCTCACTCCGGGCGAGGCGCGCGAGCGCTGGCCGCTGCTCGCGATCGAGGATGTCGTGGGCGCGGTCTACCTTCCCAAGGACGGCCGCACCAACCCGGTCGACACCACGCAGGCGCTGGCGCGCGGCGCGCGCATGCGCGGCGCGCGCATCGTCGAAGGCGTCAAGGTCACGGGAATCCTGCGCGCCGGCGGCAAGGTGGTGGGGGTCACGACCGAGGCAGGCGAGGTGCGCGCGGACGCGGTCGTCAATTGCGCCGGCATGTGGGCGCGCGAGGTGGGCGCGCTGGCCGACGTCAGCGTGCCACTGCACGCGGCCGAGCACTTCTACATCGTCACGCAGCCGATCCCCCGGCTCCCCTCCGACCTGCCGATCCTGCGCGATGCCGACGCGCGCTCCTACTTCAAGGAGGACGCCGGCAAGCTCCTCGTCGGCTGGTTTGAGCCCGAAGCCAAGCCCTGGGGCTTTGACGGAATTCCCGAGAGCTGCGCCTTCGAGCAGCTGCCGCCCGATCTCGCGCACATCGAGCCGCTCTTTGCCGGCGCGATGCGCCGCGTGCCGATCCTCGAGACGACCGGCGTGCAGGTGTTCTTCAACGGACCGGAGAGCTTCACGCCCGACGACCGCTATCTCCTCGGCGAGGCGCCCGAGCTGCGCGGTCTCTATGTCGCCGCGGGCTTCAACTCCATCGGCATCCAGTCCGCGGGCGGCGCCGGCCGAGTGCTCGCCGACTGGATCATCGACGGCCACCCGCCCTTCGACCTCTGGGACGTCGATATCCGCCGCTGCGCGCCGTTCCAGCGCAACCGGCGCTACCTGCGCGACCGGACCGTCGAGGTGCTCGGGCTCCTCTACGCCATGCACTGGCCGTACCACCAGCCCGAGACGGCGCGCGGAGTGAGGAAGTCCGCACTCCACGACCGGCTCGCCGCCGCGGGGGCGTGCTTCGGCGAGGTGGCGGGCTTCGAGCGCGCCAACTGGTTTGCCGCTCCCGGCGAGCAGCCGCGCTACCAGTACAGCTTCGGGCGCCAGAACTGGTTCGACGCTTCCGCCGGCGAGCACCGCGCGGTGCGCGAGGCGGTAGGCCTCTTCGATCAGTCGTCGTTCGCGAAGTTCGTGTTGAAAGGCCGCGATGCAGCGCGCGTTCTCGGCCGCCTCTCGGCCAACGAGGTCGACGTGCCGGTCGGCCGGATCGTCTACACGCAATGGCTCAACGAGCGCGGCGGGATCGAGGCGGACCTCACGGTGACCCGCGAGGCCGAGGACTCCTACCTGATCGTCACCGCCTGCGCCACGCAGACCCGGGACTTCCTGTGGCTGAGCCGCAGCATCCCGCCGGATGCCCACGCGGTGGCGCTCGATGTGTCATCGGCGCATGCGGTGCTCGGGCTCATGGGACCGAGGAGCCGCGAGCTCCTGGCTACGCTCAGCGACGCGGACCTCTCGACCGCGGCCTTTCCGTTCGGTACCTCCCGCATCATCGATCTCGGGTACGCGCGCGTGCGCGCGAGCCGCATCACCTACGTGGGCGAGCTCGGCTACGAGCTCTACATACCCGGCGAATTTGCGCAATCCGTGTACGACGTGATCGTGGCGGCCGGCGCTCCCTTCGGCTTGCGGCTCGCGGGCTACCACGCGCTCAACAGCCTGCGCATGGAGAAGGCCTACCGCCACTGGGGCCACGACATCTCGGACGAGGACACGCCGCTCGAGGCGGGGCTCGCTTTCGCCGTCGCCTCTGAGAAGCCGGGCGGCTTCCTCGGGCGCGAGGCGCTCCTCGAGCAGCGTGCGCGCGGCGTGCGGCGCCGCCTCGTGGCGTTCGCGCTCGAGGGCTCCGACCGGCTGCTCTATCACAACGAGCCCATCTGGCGGGACGGGGAGCTCGTCGGAAAGATCAGCTCGGGAATGTTCGGCCACACCGTGGGTGCCTCGCTCGGCTTGGGTTTCGTCGCCAACCGCGACGCGCCGGTCAGCGATGACTGGATCACCGCCGGCCACTACGAGATCGAGGTGGCCGCCGAGCGCGTGCCGGCGCGCGTCTCGCTCAAGCCGTTCTACGATCCTGCGAGCGAGCGCGTGAAGTGCTGAAGACCGAAGCGCGGGTCGTGGTGATCGGCGGGGGAGCGGTCGGCTGCAGCGCGCTCTATCACCTGACGCGCCTCGGCTGGACGGACGTGGTGCTCATCGAGCGCGATGAGCTCACGGCGGGCTCCACCTGGCACGCCGCGGGCAACTGCCCCAACTTCTCGACTTCCTGGTGCCTGCTCAAGCTCCAGCAGTACTCGACGCAGCTCTACGCGCGGCTCGGGGAGGAGGTCGGCGCCGACCTCACCTACCACCGCACCGGCAGCATCCGCCTGGCGCACAGCGCCGAGCGCGCCGACGAGTTCCGCCACGTCGCCGCGCAGGCGCGCGCCCTGGGCCTCGACTTCGAGCTGCTCTTGCCCGAGGAGATCCGCGCGCGCCATCCATTCCTCGAGCTCGACGGGATTCGCCTGGGGCTCTGGGACCCCGACGACGGCGACATCGATCCCTCGCAGCTGACGCAGGCGCTCGCGAAGGGCGCTCGGGATCACGGCGCGGCGATTTATCGGCATACGCGCGTGACCGGGTTGCGCGCGCTCGCCGCGGGCGGCTGGCGCGTCGAGACGAACGCGGGCGCCATCGAGGCCGAGTACGTCATCAATGCCGCCGGCTACCGCGGCGGCGAGGTGGCCGCGATGATCGGCGAGTATCTGCCGATCGTCACCCTCTCCCACCAGTATCTCGTCACCGAGGACATTCCGGCGCTCGTGGCGCGCGGCTCCGCACGGCTGCCGCTCGTGCGCGATCCCGACGTCAGCTACTACCTGCGCCAGGAGCGGCACGGATTGCTGCTCGGGCCGTACGAGTCGAGCGCGCGCGCTCACTGGACCGACGGGGTGCCGGAGGAATTCGCGCAGCAGCTGTTTCCGGACGACTTGGGAAGGCTCGAGGACTACATCGCGGCCGCGTGCGCGCGCGTGCCGATTCTCGGCAGTGTCGGCGTCAAGCGCGTCATCAACGGGCCGATTCCCTACGCGCCCGACGGCAACCCGCTCATGGGGCCCGCCGGCTCCGCGCCCAGCTTCTTTCACTGCTGCGCATTCACCTTCGGCATCGTCCAGGCGGGCGGCGCCGGCAAGCTCATCGCGGAATGGGTGGTCAACGGCGAGCCGGACTGGGATGTCTGGCCGCTCGACTGCCGCCGCTATCTCAAGTTCGCGGACCGCCGCTACGCGCTCGCGAAAGGCCTCGAGACCTATCAGAACGAATACGGCGTCGGTTATCCGCAGGAGGAGCGCCCGGCCGGGCGGCCGGCGCGGACCTCTCCTCTTTATGAGACCCTCAAAGGGCAGGGAGCCGTGTTCGGCGCGCGCGGCGGCTGGGAGCGCGCGCTCTACTACCGCGAGGCCGGCGACCCCGGCGGTCCCGAATGCTCCTTCCGGCGGCCGCACTGGCAGCGCGCCGTCGGGCGCGAATGCGCCGCAGTCGCACAGGGGGTGGCGCTGCTCGAGCTCCCGGGCTTCACGAGATTCGAGCTCTCAGGCAGCGGTGCCGCCGCCTGGCTGGACCATCTGATCGCCGGCGCGCTGCCCCGCGAGGGCCGCGCGACGCTCGCGTACGGCTGCTCACCGCGCGGCGGCATCGTGATGGAGATGACCGTCACGCACCTTTCCGGCGGGCGCTTCTGGCTCCTGTCGGCAGCCGCCGCTGAACGGCACGACGAGGAGTGGCTGAGGAGGCATTACTCATCGGCTTACGGGCCGCTCGGCATCGCCAACCTCACCGAGCGCTTCAGCACCCTGGTGCTCGCGGGGCCGCGCGCGCGCGAGCTGCTCGCGCGGCTCACCGATGCCGATCTCGCGAACGCTGCCTTCCCGTGGCTCGGTGCGCGGACACTCGAGATCGCCGGCGCGCCGGTGCTCGCGCTGCGGGTGAGCTATGTGGGCGAGCTCGGCTACGAGCTGCATGTGGCGATGGAGCATCTCGCGGCCGTGCATGCGCGGCTCGTCAGGGCAGGGCGGGAGCTCGAGCTCAGGCCCTTCGGTCTCTACGCGGTCGAGAGCCTGCGGCTCGAGAAGTGCTACCGCAGCTGGAAGGCGGATCTCACCACCGAGTACACGCCGCTGGCCGCCTCCCTCGAGCGCTTCGTGCGGCTCGACAAGGCGGCGGACTTCATCGGCCGCGCCGCGCTGCGCAAGGCCGCCGCTGCCGGCGTGCCGGAGCGCTTCGTGCCGCTTCTGGTCGAGGCGCACGACGCCGATGCGGCGCCCGTCTCCATCGTGTATCGGGGCGCGCACGTGGTCGGCCTCGTCACCTCGGGCGGCTACGGCTACCGGCTGAAGCGCAGCATCGCTCTGGCGTACGTGCGCACCGATCTCAGCACGCCCGGCACGGAGCTCGAGGTCGATATCTTAGGAGAGCGCCGCCGCGCAGTGGTCGGGCGCGAGCCGCTCTACGATCCGGACAATCTGCGCTTGCGGGCGTGAGACGCCGGGCTCTAGTGCGCTGCGCTGCCGAGCACGCGCGCTACCCCGCGGCCGCGCGGGTCGGAGGCCGCGACCGTGCCGGAAGGGCCGGCGGCGATCGCCTCGATGTCGCCATTCCAACCCTGGTTCACGAATACATAGCCCCGCTGCTCGAGGGCGGCGCGCACCGAGGGGTCGAGCGTGGCATAGGGCTCCTCGAACAGGGTGTTGGGCGGCAGCAGCTGATGGTGGACGCGGGGCGCGGCGACCGCTGCCGCGAGCGGCATGTTGAAGTCGTGCCAGTCCGTGATCACCTGGAAGATCCACGCGGCGATGCGCGAGCCGCCGGGGGTGCCGATGACGAGCGCGACGCGCTCGTGCTCGATGAGGATGGTGGGCGTCATCGTGGACAGCGGCCGCTTGCCGGGCGCAATTGCGTTGGCGTCCCCGCCGACGACCCCATAGATGTTGGCCGCGCCGGGCTTGACCGAGAAGTCGTCCATCTCGTTGTTGAGGAGGAACCCGGCGCCCCGCACGACCTCGCCGGAGCCGAAATCGTCGTTGAGCGTGAACGTATTCGAGACCGCGTTGCCGTCCCGGTCGATGACCGCGAAGTGCGTGGTGTCGTGGTGTGGGGCGGCGGCGCCCACGCCGAGGCCGGGCTGCACGGCGGCGGTGGGCGTCGGCTTAGCGGTCCGCACCTCGTGGGCGCGGCGCGCAAGGTAGGCGGGATCGAGGAGCTGCCCGACCGGTGCGGTGCTGAAGTCGGGGTCGCCGAGGTAGGCGGCACGGTCCGCGAACACGCGCTTCTCCATCTCCGCCATCAGGTGCACGTACTGGGCGGAGTTGAGCGGTACGCCCGCAAACGCGCCGGCGAGGTCGGCCTTCATCGCGAGCAGCGACAGGAGCGCGATGCCTCCCGAGCTCGGCGGCGGCGCGGTGATCACCCGGTAGCCGGCCCAGTCGCCCTCGAGCGGCTCGCGCCATACGGGCCGGTAGGCGGAGAGATCCTTTGCCGAGATGCGACCGTGGCCGCGGACCGTCTCCGCGGCGATGAGGTCGGCGGTGCGCCCGGCGTAGAAGGCCGCCGGACCGTCGGCGGCAATCCGCTTGAGCGTCTGTTCGAGCTCTGCCTGGCGGAAGGTGGCCTCGGGGACGAGCGCGCCGAAGTAGTCGAGGAAGTTGGTGCGCCCGCGGAGCTCCTGGGCGCGGGTATCGCGGAGCGCAACGAGCATGGGACTCACACGGAAGCCCTCGTGCGCATAGCGGATCGCGGGCGCGAGATCGACGTGCCAGGGAAGCCGGCCGAAGCGGCGGTGGAGCTCCCAGAGGCCCGCCACCGTGCCGGGGACGCCGGCGGCGCCGGCGCCGACCGTGCTCGCGTCCGGCACCACATGGCCGGCGGCGTCGAGATACATGCCGGCGGTGGCGGCGCCGGGGGCGCGCTCGCGGTAGTCGAGGAAGTAGGCCTTGCCCTCTACCCACAGAGTGGCGAAGCCGCCGCCGCCGATGTTGCCGGCCTCGGGGTAGGTTACGGCGAGCGTGAAGGCGAGGGCGATCGCGGCATCGACCGCGTTCCCACCCATGGAAAGAATGCGCACCGCGGTGTCGGCACCGTAGCGATCGGGCGCGGCGACCGCGGGGATGACGGCCGCTGCGGCGCCCCCGGCGGCGAACGCCAGGGCGCAGACGGTGGCGATACATGCACGGCGGATGCGGGTCGAAGTGAGGCTTGGCACCTCCGGCATGATGCCATCCCGCGCGCGGCGGGGGCGAGCCCATGAGCGCTCTCGTGATCGTCCTGCCGCTCTGTGCGGCGGTGCTGCACGCGACGTGGAACGCGGCTTTGCGCTCGAGCGCCGACCGTCTGTGGTTCGTCACCGTGATGAGCTTCGCGACCACCCTGGCGGCCATACCGCTCGTGCTGCTGCTGCCCGCGCCTCTGAAGGAAAGCTGGCCGTACCTCGGCGTATCGGCGCTGTTGCAGGTCATCTACAGCTTCCTGCTGGCCTATGCCTACGCTCTCGGCGAGCTCGGCCAGGTCTACCCGATCGTGAGGGGCAGCGTGCCGCTCCTGGTGACGGTCGGCGCTTTCCTGCTGGCGGGCCAGCGCCTCGGTGGCGAGGCGCTCCTCGGCATCGCGCTGATCTCCGCGGCCATCCTCAGCCAGGCTTTCGCCGGCGCCCATGCCGAGCGCCGGGCGCTCACGCACGCGGTCGTCACCGCGCTGTTCGTCGCGAGCTACGTGACCGCGGATGCCCTCGGCGTGCGCCGCGCGGGCAACCCCCAGTCCTACGCGGCCTGGATCTGGGTCATCTACGGCGCGCTGATGCCCGCGGGCTTCCTGCTGTCGCGCCGTGGCATGAAGCTCGATCTGCGGGTGCGCGATACCTGGAAGGCGGCCGCCGGGGGGCTGCTCTCCTTCGGCAGCTACGGCGCCGTCATCGCGGCGCTCGCCCTGGGAAACGTCGGCGCCATCTCGGCGCTGCGCGAGACCAGCATCGTGTTCTCCGCCCTGATCGGCCGGCTTTTCCTGGGCGAGACCTTGAGCGTGCGCCGCGCGCTGGTGTGTCTGACGGTGACCGCCGGAGCGGTGCTGATCGGCTACGCACGCTGAGGAGCGGTTCGCTAAGATAACCTCACCACATTCCGGAGACATTCATGGCAGCCAGATCCAGATCGAAGGCGAAGTCCGTCAAGGCGAAGAAGCGCGCAGGCAAGGGCAACGGTGGCACAGGCCGCGGACTCCTCGAGCGGCTCAAAGAGGGGGCGGTGATCTGCGCCGAGGGCTACGTGTTCGAGCTCGAGCGGCGCGGCTACCTGCAGGCCGGTGCCTTCGTGCCCGAGGTTCTCTTCGAGCACCCGGAGGTGGTCGAGCAGCTGCACCTGGACTTCGTGCACGCCGGCTCCGATGTGACGCAGGCGCTCACGTACTACGTGCACCGCGAGAAGCTGCGTCTGATCGGACGCGAGAAGGATCTGGCGCCGATGAACCGCGCGGCGCTCCGGATCGCGAAGAAGGTGGCGCGCAAGACCGGAACGCTGTTCGCCGGCGACATCTGCAACACCAACATCTACGATCCGAACGACCCGAAGGCGATCAAGGAGGTCGAGCGGATCTTCGACGAGCAGGTGGGCTGGGCGGTCGAGGCGGGGGTCGATTATTTCGTCGCCGAGACCCTCGCCTGGGTCGGAGAGGCGGAGCTCGCGCTGAAGGCCATCAAACGGCAGTCCAAGGTGCCGACGGTCGTTACCTTCGCGATGCACCAGGAGCCGATCCTGCGTGACGGACTCACGCCGGCGGAGGCCTGCCGGCGCATGGAGCAGGCAGGAGCCGACGTGGTCGGCCTCAACTGCCACCGGGGGCCCGCGACTATGATGCCGCTGATCCGGGACATCCGGCAGGCGGTGAAGTGCCATGTGGCGGCGCTGCCGGTGCCGTATCGCACTACGCCGCAGCAACCCTCGTTCATGTCGCTCACCGATCCGTGCTGCAACAACCAGCGCGCCTTTCCGGTGGGACTGGATCCCTTCATGGCGACGCGCTCCGAGATCTTCGATTTCGGGCGCGAGGCGTTCGCGCTCAACGTGCGCTATCTCGGCGTGTGCTGTGGGGCCGGGCCGCACCACATCCGGGCGCTCGCCGAGAGCCTCGGGCGCCACCCGCCGGCGAGCCGCTACACCGTCGACATGTCCAAGCATTCGTTCTTCGGCACCGACAAGATGATCCGCAGGATCCAGACGGAATACCGCGACAAAGCCTGATACGCGGGCGGTGAACTACTCGGCCCTGGCGCTGCTGCGCGGCGCGCTCACCTCGCACCGCCACTGGCAGCCGGCGTGGACCTCGCCCGAGCCGAAGGCCGCTTACGACGTGGTGATCATCGGCGGGGGCGGGCACGGGCTCGCCGCCGCGTACTATCTGGCGAAGAACCACCGCATCACGCGCGTCGCCGTGATCGAGCGCGGCTGGCTCGGCGGCGGTAATACCGGGCGCAACACCACCGTGGTGCGCTCGAACTATCTCTTTCCGGAGAGCGCACGGCTCTACGACTTCTCGCTGAAGCTCTACGAGGGGCTGTCGCGCGAGCTCAACTTCAACATCATGCTGAGCCAGCGCGGCCAGGTGACGCTCGCCCACAGCCGCCACGACCTCGAGTCGATGGCGCGCTGGGTCGACACCCTGCACATGCACGGCATCGACGCCGAGCTCCTCAGTCGCGATGAGGTCGGAGCGCTCGCGCCGGCGCTCGACCTGTCACGCACGGCGCGCGTTCCGGTGCTGGGGGGACTTCTGCAGCCGCGCGGCGGCACGGCGCGGCACGACGCGGTCGCCTGGGGCTACGCGCGCGCGGCCTCGCGGCTCGGCGTCGACATCATCCAGGAGTGCGAAGTGACGGGCTTCGTGCGCGGCGCCGAGGACCGCGTCACGGGTGTCGAGACGACGCGCGGCCGCATCGGCGCCGAGCGGGTCGCGATCGCCGCGGCGGGCCACAGCTCGGTGCTCGCCGCACTCGCCGGTTTCCGGCTGCCCGTCACCAGCTATGCGCTCCAGGCGATGGTGACCGAGCCCGTGAAGCCGCGGCTCGACACGGTCGTCATCTCCCCGGGCACGGGCGTCTACGTGAGTCAGTCGGACAAGGGGGAGATGGTGATCGGCGGCAGCCTCGATCTTTTCGCCTCCTACGCACAGCGTGGCAGCTTCGCAGTGATGCAGAGCGTGCTGGCGGGAACGCTCGCGATGTTCCCCTCGTTCAGCCGCTTGCGCCTGATGCGCCAGTGGGCCGGGATCGTCGACGTGGTGCACGACTCGAGCCCCATCATCGGCCGCACGCCGGTTCCCGGACTCTTCATCAACTGCGGCTGGGGCACCGGCGGCTTCAAGGCCAT
>JASHQW010000176.1 GCA_030038875.1 Gammaproteobacteria bacterium
TGGCGGGCGACCAGGAGATGCGCAAGCTCCTCACCGACGCGGCGCAGCGCTTCTACCGGCACGACCGTAGCTGCCCGCTCGCCTATGAGCCCTCGGGCGAGGACTTTCTCTCGCCGTGCCTCGCCGAAGCCGACTTCATGCGGCGTGTGCTCGACCCACCCGCCTTCGCGACCTGGCTGTCAGGGTTCCTGCCGCAGATTCCGCGCGGCGCGGCGCCGGCAGCGGCGCGCCACGCGCACGCCTGGCTCGAGCCCGGCATCGTCACCGATCGCTCGGATCCCAAGCTCGCGCACATCGACGGGCTGAACCTGAGCCGCGCCTGGATGCTGGAGGGCATCGCCCGCGGGCTCCCGCCCAGGGATGCACGCATTGCCGCGCTGCTCGCCGCTGCCGCACGCCACGCCGACGCCGCGCTGCCGGCGGTCACCGGCCAGTACTACGAGGGCGGCCACTGGCTCGGGACCTTCGCCGTGTATCTCACCAGCCGCGCGGGACTCGAGCCTTAGAGCCCCGGTCTCGTGCCGTGACTCAGGGCCGACGCTCCAACGCCCTGGTGAACAACAGGTCCTGATAGTCGTAGCTGAAGTCCGCGATCGGCGAGACCGGCTTCATCGTCACGCGGTCGACCTTGCCGTCGGCGTTCAGACTGAAGGTCACGTACGGCGGCTCGATGGTCTTGTCGTCGAGGCGCGCGACGAACGTGTCGTACTGGTAGTGCTCGAGCGTGCCTGTCATGCGCGGTGTCGACTTGAAGTCGATGGTCAGCTTGCCGTCCGTGGCCGCGATCTCGATGTTGCCGTACCAGGGGTCGGAGTAGGTGCCGGCATAACCGCTGAACGGCAGGGACGGCCCGACGGCGGCCGGCTTGGCGGCCGCGGTCTTGAGGGATGCGAGCGCCTCGGAGATCCGTTGCTGCTTGAGCGCGCGGTAGCGCGCCACCCAGTCGACGTGCGGCCGGCCGAGATAGTGATCCAGCAGCTCGTACATGAGTCCGCGGATGATCTCGCCGTCCTCGCTGTTGATCTCGATCGAGAAGCCGACGTGCTTGTCCGGAATCAGCACCACGGCCGTGAGGAAGCCGAACACCGCGCCACCATGCCATACGATCCGGGTCCCGCCGTAATCAGTGACGTCCCAGCCGAGCGCGTAGGTGTTGAACATCGGCTGAGTCGCCTTGAGCGGCTCGGGGAGCTCGGGCATCGGCTGCAGCACTACCGGCTTCCACATCTGCCGGTGCGCCTCTTCCGAGAACAGACGGCCCGAGTGGCCCGGCAGCTCGCCATGGTCGAGCTGGATGAGGAGCCAGCGCGCCATATCATGGGCGCTCACCGTGAGCCCGCCGGCGGGAGCGCCGTTGCGCCCGAGCTCGTCGCGCTCGTCGAGCCGCTCCTGGGTGCCGGCGCCGCGCAGCCCGCCGTCCATGCGCGCGTGCGGATAGGCGCGATTCGCCGTGGCAAAGCGCGCCGGCTCGTCGCTGGTGGAATGCAGCATGCCGGCGGGCGTCAACACATGCTCGGCGGTGAATTTCTCCCAGGTTTCCCCAGTCACCGTCTCGATGAGCTGGCCCGCCACCATGTAGAGCACGTTGTCGTAGGCGAAGCCATAACGAAAGCTGGTCGCGGGTTTCAGGTACCTGAGGCGCCGCACCGACTCGGCGCGGCTCAAGTTGGTGCGCGGCACGAACAGCAGGTCGCCTTCTCCGAGTCCCAGACCGCTGCGGTGAACCAGGAGGTCGCGGATGGTGATCTCGCGCGTGACCCAGGGATCGTACATCTCGAATCCCGGCAGGCGGTCGGTGACCCGGTCGTCCCAGCCGATCCTGCCCTGATCGACCAGGATCGCAAGATCGGCCACCGTGAAGGCCTTGCCGGTCGAGCCGGTGGGGAAGATCGTGTCGGCGTCGACGCGCTCAGGCTCCCCGAGTGCGCGCACGCCGAAGCCCTGGGCGAACGTCACCTGGTCGTTCTCGACGATGGCGATAGCCATCCCGGGTACGCCGAGACTTACGCGCGCTGCCTCGACGCGGCGCGCAAAGCCCTGGGGTGGCGCGGCCAGCGCGGGCCCCGCGAGGACGCAGGCGAGCGCGCCAGCGCAGATGGCTCTCATGGCGTTCATGCAACCCCCCGCGGTACCGCCTTGTGGCTCACGAGGCGGTAGATTCCGATGGTGAACAGCGGCAAGACGAAAACCAGCAACACCACATACGCGAACAGCCGGTAGCCTCGGGCGATGAGCGTCACGAGCCCGAAGCGCTCGGCGAGCAGCATGCAGAAGACGAGCGTGCCGAGCGCGACGCACAAGCGCGGCACTCGCCCGAGCTCCGCGTTGCGGCTGCGCCGCCAGGCGAGGCCGATGCGCTCGTTGATGGCATGCACGAAACCGGTGCCGCTCTCGAGCAGCGCGGCGAAGATCATGAGCTGGAAGAGGGAGCGGAAGACGGGCAGATCGAGCCTCTGCAGCAGATAGTCCGACGGCAGCGTCGCAGCCGCGATCTCGGGGTAGTAGGCCATCATGCAGCTGAAGAACATGAGCGCCGGCAGCATCGCGAGCGGCCCGGCGATGATGCCGGCGATCACGGCGTCGCGATTGCTGGTGAGATGCCGCAGCACCGGCAGGATCACGACGGCGCCGATGACGTTGTAGCTCGCATACTGCACGCCGCCCGCCACCCAGCCCTGCAGCGGCGCGGCGCGGCTGAAGCCCTGGATGATCCGCGCGCCGAAGTGAGTGAAGGAAAACGCCACGAACAGCACGTACACGCCGTAGAGCAGAAAGGACACGTAGGTGAAGAGCCGCTCCACCGAGGCGTTGCCGTAGGCGGTCACGAGCGCGATGGCCGTCATCAGTGCGATGGTGCCGACGATCGTGGGGGCGCCGAGCGTCGCGGCGCCGATGGCGCCGGCGGCAGCGCCGAACACCGCGAGCACCAGCACGACGAACAGCACGTACACCACCTCGAAGCCGATCCAGGCCGGGCCCAGCAAGGCGCGGATGAAGGTGCGATAGTCGAGCGCGCCGCTCGCCCGCGAGAACAGGAACGTCGTCACGCAGATCGCGCTCCAGATCACCATCGCGAGCGCCATCGCCGCGATGCCGCCCCATGGGCCGCTCGGCAGGAAGAACTCGGCGAGCTCGCGCCCCGTGGCGTAGCCGCCGCCGATCACTACCGCCTTGTAGGCGAGGCCGGGAAGCAGCCGGCGCTGAAACCACGTGGACACGGGAAAGCCCGCTGCGTCTTGAGCCGTGCGTGCCGGGGCGCCGCTCAGCTCATCCCGCGCGCGGCGGCCGCGCTGCCCCAGACGGCGTCGTCGCACCAGATCATGCCGCGCGCGTAGCGCACCCCGGGCGTGCGGTCGTGCGCGAGGAAGGTCGGTCCGTCGAGATCGACGACGTCGCACAACTGTCCGAGGACGAACGCCGGCGCCATGGCGAGACTCGATCCCATCATGTTGCCCACCATCACATCGAGCCCGGCGCGGCGCGCTTCGCGCGCCATGGCGAGGCCTTCGGTGAGTCCGCCGCACTTGTCGAGCTTGATGTTCACGGTATCGAAGCGCCCCACCAGCCCCGCGATGTCGTTGAGGCCGAGGGCGCTCTCGTCGGCTGCGATGGGGATCGGCGATGCGAAGTCATCGAGGTCCGCCTCGCGCCCGCGCGGGAGCGGCTGCTCGAGCAGCTCTACCCGCGCCTCCTCCAGGATCTCGACCAGCCGTGCCAGCTGGCCGATCGCGTAGGCCTGGTTGGCGTCGACTCCGAGCCACACGTCCGGACGCGCGGCGCGCACCGCCGCGACACGCAACGCGTCGAGCTCGAGATTGCCGGTGAGCTTCAGCTTCAGCGCCCGTGCCTCGGCGTAGCGGCGCGCGCCCGCGGCCATGACTTCCGGCTCGTCGGCGCCGAGCGTGAAGGTCGTGGTGAGCTCCCGCGGGGGCTTGAGCCCCGCGAGCGTCCACACCGGCTTACCCGAGCGCTGCGCATCGAGCTCCCACAGGGCGCAGTCGAGCGCATTGCGCGCGCCGCCGGCCGGCAGCAGCCGCTGCAGTCCGGTGCGGTCGATGCCGCGCTCGATGGCTGCGCGCTGCGCCTCGATCGCCGCCAGCATCTGCGGCACGCCATCGTCGAGATAGAAGACGCCGCAGGCCTCGCCCCGGCCGCGGTGTGCGCCGTCGTCGAGCGTGACGACGACCGCGTCCTGGTGCTCGAACACCCGGCCGGCGATGCGGAACGGCGCCGAGAAGGCGAGCTTCTCGACCGCGACCGTGAGATGCAGCGCGCTCATCAGTAGTCGGTCCCGACGACGAGGAGCTTGCACACGAGCGTCACCCACAGCACCAAGACCGACGACAGCACGAGCACCACGCTCCACGCCTTTGCCGGCCAGCGTCGCTCCCCCCGCCACACGGCCGCGAGGTTCCAGAGCATCGCCGCCAGACCGCCGATGAAAGCCACGATGCTCAGCAGCTGCGCCAGCACCAGCAGCGGGTCGAGGCGCCCGCCGAGCGTGCCCGTGTCCCTGAGGATGAGCATCAGGAACAGTCCCCAGATACCGAGCGCCGCGACGATCGCGACCGCGCCGATGCGGCTGCCGAGGTACGCGCGGCGCGCGGCCGGCTCGAGTGTGAGCGGGGCATGGTAACGGCGGCGGACGATCGCGGCGACCGGCCACACGAGCACCGTGAGCAGCAGCGCGGCGAAGCCCGCCAGGAACAGCGGCATCAGCCAGGTGCTGCTCGAGTACCACGGCGCCCGCTCGAAGACTTCGAAGGGCGAGAGGAAATCGAAGCTGAAGCGTACCGGCCGGCCATCGACAACCTTGGCGGCGGCGCGGTCGTGACCGTTGACGTCCTGCCAGACGAAAGGAGAGACCTCGACCCAGTGGCGCGGCTTGCCGTTCGGTCCCGGGAAGGGCAGCTGCAGCTCGCCCTTCTTATTGGCTCCTGCTTTCGTCTGCCCGATGAATCCGAGCGCCGCCAGGAAGTTGGTATCGGCCCGGCGCGAGACGTCCCACGCGCCGCTCATGAGCGCCGAGTGCGCCGCCTGGGTCGCGGCATCAACCCGCGCGGTCACCGGGTGCGGCACGGCGGCCGGGAAATAGCGGTCGGCAAAGTCCTGGAACAACTGGTTGCGCAGCGTCTGCACCGCCCCCTCCTTGCCCGGGCTGCTGAAGGAGGCGTACAGGCCGGCGTTGTCCTTGAGGAACAGATGCAGCGAGGTGTGGAACCACTCGGTGTCGCCGAGATGCGCGATCACCTCGCGGCCGTTGATGTTGGTCTCGAAGAAGCCGAGCTCCATGCGGTTCAGCGGCCCGATGCCGTCGGCGTACGGGCTGTCGTGCATCAGCTGCGCAGTCGCGGCGCTCAGGATGCGATTGCCGTGATACTCGCCGTCCTGCAGGTGCGCGATCATGAAGTGCGCCATGTCGTCCGCGGACGCCGACATCGAGCCCGCGGGCCGCGGGCCCACGTACTCGAAGGGCTCGGCTTCGCCCGAGCCGAGGCGATAGCCCTTGGCCATGAACGGCTCGAGCGCGGCCGGCAACGGCTGGCGGAAGCTCGAGTGCGTCATGTCGAGCGGCTGGAAGATGTGCTTCTCGAGGTAGGCGTCGAAGGGCTCGCCGGAGACGCGCTCGACGATGTAGCCGGCGAGCGAGGCGCCATAGTTCGAGTAGGCGGGCGTCGAGCCAGGCGGGAAGATGCGCGCCGGCACTCTGGCCTTCAGCATCTCCTCGAAGGTCGGCAGATTGTTGCTCAGGGATATGACGCCCTTGGCGTGCTCCTCGAAGCCTGCCGTGTGCTGCAGGAGCTCGCGCATGGTGATCGGCTTGCCGCCCATGCCGGTCACGTCGAAGTCGAGATACTTGTTGATGTCGGCGTCGAGATCGATCTTGCCCGCTTCGACCTGCTGCATGACCGCCGTCCAGACGATGAGCTTCGACACCGAGCCCGGGCGGAACATCGTCGACTTCGGATCGACGGGCGTGCGCTTCTCGACGTCCGCGAAGCCATAGCCGCGCTCGGTGACCACCGCGCCGTCCTTGACGATCGCGACCTCGGCGCCGGCGATGTCGCCGGTGGCGAGCGCGTACGGCAGGTAGCCGTCGAGCCAGCTGTCGGCATCCTCGGCGGTGAGCGGGGCGGCAGCCGGCGCGGAGGGTGCGGGCGCCGCGCTCTGCGCTGCGTTGGCCGCGGCAGCGCCCGGCGCCCCCCAGGCGAGCCCGGCAGTGAAGAGAGCCAGGGCCACGGTGAGCAGCAGCGCGGCTGCCGCGGGCAGGAGAGCCATCCTGAGGCGTGCCGAGGCGCGCGGAAGATGGATGTTCATGACGAGATCCTTCTGGTCGAGAGCGAGTGCTAGGCCAGGCATGAGTCGATGAGCCTTTCGAACTGGTGTCCGGGACGCATGGGATCCGCCACCGGGAGGCCGAGTCGCGCGCTCTCGCGCGCCAGCAGATCGTGCGCCGCCCGGGGTTCGAGCTGCGAGGTGTTGAGGCAGACCCCCCCGCAGCGAATCGCCGCATTGGTACGCCTGCCGAACCGCAGGTTGAGATCGATCGTCTCCGCGACGCTCGGCAGCGGGTAGTCCGGGTAGCCGAGCAGCCGCTCGCGTCCGGGGTGGTGGCAGACGACGAATACGTCGGGCTGACTGCCGTGCAGGAGGCCGAGAGACACGCCCGCGTACGCCGGATGAAACAGCGAGCCCTGCCCTTCGATCACGTCCCAGTGATCCGGCGCGGCATCGGGGCTGAGGATCTCCGCGGCGCCGGCCTCGAAATCCGCCACCACCGCGTCCATGGGCATGCCGCCGCCGGCGATCAGGATCCCGGTCTGGCCGGTCGCGCGGAAATCGACCGCGCGCCCGCGCGCGGCGAAGGCGCGAGCGATGGCGAGCGCCGAGTACTTCTTGCCGAGCGCGCAATCGGTGCCGACGGTGAGCAGGCGCTTGCCCGGGCGCTTGCGACCTGTGGCGATCGGAATCCCGGGCGGCGGGATGCGCACGTCGATGAGCCTGCGCCCGCAGCGCGCCGCGGCCGCCGCGAGCGGCGGAACGTCGGCGAGCCTGGCATGCAGGCCGCTCACGATGTCGAGCCCCGCCTCGAGCGCCTCGACCAGCAGCGGCACCCAGCGCTCGCCGATCACGCCGCCGACGTTCGCGACGCCGATGACGAGCCCGCGGGCCCCGCGCGCGTGGGCTTCGCGCGGTGTCAGGCGCGGCAAACCGGTCGAGACGGTGGCCTCCGCGCACGCCCACTCGCCGACACAGCGCTCCGGGATCCAGTCGCGCAGTCCAAACGCGGTCTTGGCAAAGGCCGGCTCGGTCGCGTCCCCGAGGAACAGCAGGTAGGGGTACGGCAGCTGCGCCGGCATGCCCCGCACCTGCTCCTGCGCGTCGCCTGCAGCGCGCTCGACCACCACCGCGCTCCGCTGACTCAGAGTCGCAGCGTCACGGCCGCACCAATGGTGCGCGGCTGGATCAGGGTGATCGAGCCGCCGAAGTTCGGGGTGCCGGCATTGACGTAGGAAGCGATGCCGCGCGCGTCGCCGATGTTCTTGGCATAGAGCTGGAACGACCAGCGCGAGTTCTCGAATCCCGCACGCAGGTTCACGGTGTTGTAGCTCGGGAGTTCGGCGCGCGGATCCGGAACGAAGACGATCGCACCACCGACGACCGTGGGGCTGGCCGAGAAGTCGCTGATGCGCGAGCCGGTGTAGGACCAGGTCGCGCCGACGAACCCGTCGAAGTCGTTCACCGCCGGCCAGGTGTAGGACCCGTCGAGCGAGGTGCTCCACTTGGGCACGAAGGACAACTGATCACCGTCGGTCCCGCCCGCGGCGGGAGCGTTCGAGGTGAGGTTCGCATCGACGTAGGCGCCGGTCAGGAGAAAGTTCAGGCCCTTGACGGGCGTCAGCCCGAGCGTCCACTCGACGCCCTTGCTCTGCGCCGAGCCGCCGTTGGCGCTGATGGTGTAGTTCTCGACGAACTCGGACAGCTGGATCTTCTGCCAGTTGATGAGGAACGCCGCGACGTCGACCGACAGGCGATTGTCGAGGAAGGAGGTGCGCGTGCCGAGCTCATAGTTGGTGGTCGAGTCGGATCCATAGGTGAGGGGTACGCCCGGGGTAACGGTCGGAGGCAGAGCATTCGGGCCGCCCGGACGATAGCCCGTCGCGATTCGCGCGTAGACCAGGGTGTTGTCGCTCACGTGCCAGCGCGGCGCGATCGAGTAGGTCCAGTCGGTGCCGGTTGATTCGCCGCCCGAGAACGACGTCGGAACCAGCAGCCCGCTGATCTCCTCGTCGACGGACTGCCGGTTCTCGGACCAGCGAGCCCCGAGCCCAAGGTCCCATTGCGGGTTGAAGTGATAGGTGATCTGACCGAAGCCGGACCACTCGCGGTAGGTCGCGTCGAGATGCGGGGTCTCGAATGAGGGCAGCGGCGTAAGCGCCATGCTCGGGATGAAGAAGCTCGGCAGTGTCTCATCGAGCGCCGAGGCTTCGCGCGTGAAGAACGCCCCGACCTGCCATTCGAGCGCCTGCGACGCGGTCGAGGTCAGGCGCACCTCCTGGGTGAACTTGCCCAGGTTGACCACGTCGGTCTCGGCAAGCCCGGCGGGCGCGCCAACGATGCTGGCCGCGAGATCCCCATAGGTTCCCGCGGCCGGTGTCCCGGACGAGAGCTCGATCGAAGAGGCATCAGTGAACAGGTTTATGTAGCTCTTGCCGTAGCTCGTGATCGAGGACAGGGCTCCCCAGCCGAGATTAAAGTCGAGCGTGGCGCTGAATACCCGGTAGCGGAACGAGCTCGGCTCGTTGATGAAGCGCGACTGGCTGTAGTCCCCGACCAGGGACTGCAGCACATTCGCGGGCGGGGTGAGCGGCGTGCCGGCGGCGCCGACCACGTCGACCGTCGGCGTACCGTCGGTGGCGAGGTTCTGGCCGAAGGCGGTGAGGCGGATGGAGAAGTTGTCGGTCGCATTGAGGAGGAACGAGGCGCGCGCGCCCTCGCGCAGGCCGCGGTTGATCTCGCTCTCGTTGAGATTCGGATCGTCGATGTAGCCCGGGATCCAGGTGCCGTAGCCGCTCAGTCGGAAGGCGGCGCTGTCGCTCAGCGGCATGTTGATCATGCCCTTCACCAGCGGGTCGCCCCCGCCATGCGCGACGTCCTCGTAGCCGATGTCCCACGCACTGGCCGCGTGTGTGGGGTCCGGCGGGTTGGTCACGTACTTGAGGAGGCCCCCCTCGCTGCCGGCGCCGTAGAGAGTCCCCTGCGGCCCGCGCAGCACTTCCACCCGCTGCAGATCCCAGGTGTCGAAGTCGCCGGTGACGTCCGCGCCGTCCGCGAGCGCGTTGCTCGAGCCGACCGGCGTATCGTCGACGTAGACGGTGACGGTGGAGCCGATACCGCCGACGTTCTCGCCGCGCAGCGTGAGCCGCGTGAAGCCGGGCTGCACTTCCTGCACCGAAAGCGCCGGCACCATCGCCTGCAGGTCCTGGAAGTCGGTCACGCGCAGCTTGTCCAGCTGGTCCGTGGTCACCGCGGTGACTCCCATCGGCACGTCGTGCAGTTTTTCGGTGCGCTTCTGCGCGGTGACGACGATCTCCTGCAGGGCGCTCGCCGTGGGCTGAGTCTCCGCGGCCTGGTCGGCCTGCGCGGCCGGCACCGTGGCGAGGGGCGCGAGCACGAGCGGAACGAGCGATGAGAGGCGTGGCGAGCGAAGCATGAGTCGTGTACCCCCTGTGCAATTCCTATCCAATATGACAACATTATTTCTGATTTGGCAAATCATTTTCCGAATCAGCCAGCGCGGTTAGTATGGCGGCGATGCCTTCCAAGTCCACTCCCCATGGGGCCGAGGCGGCAGCGCTGAGCGATCGCGCCGTCGCGGACCAGCGCGTCGCCACCCCGGGCGCCGCGCTCAAGGCGCTGCGCCGCAAGCACGGCTGGACGCTCGCCGAGGTCAGTAAGCGGACCGGACTGCCGACGTCCACGCTGTCGAAGATCGAGAATGACAGGATGTCCCCGACCTTCGACAAGCTCGCGCGCATCAGCACCGGCCTGCAGATCGACATCGCGACGCTGTTCGGCGGCGACGGCGGCGCCGACGCGCAGCCGGCCGCGAGCGCCCGCCGCTGCATCGTGCGCGCCGGTGAGGGCAAGGCGATCGAGACCAAGAACTACTCGCACCTCTACCCGGCGTGGGATCTGCTCAACAAGCGCATCATTCCCATCGTGGCCGAGCTGCACGCGCGCAGCCTCGAGGAGTTCGGCGAGCTGATCCGGCATCCGGGCGAGGAATACACCTACGTGCTCGAAGGCGAGGTCGACCTCTACACCAGCGTCTACGCGCCCGTGCGCCTCAAGGCCGGAGACTCGATCTATTTCGACAGCGGCATGGGCCACGCCTACATCGCCGCCAGCGAGGGCCCGTGCCGCGTGCTGTCGCTGTGCTCGGCGCCGGAGACGCAGCTGATCGCCGCGACCGCCGGGCGGCCGCGCAGCGAGGAAGCGCGCCGCTCCGCCGCCCCAGCGCGCAGGCGGCGGCGCCGCTGAGCGCGGCGTGAACCTCAATCGCGCTCACCACCCGTGAGGATCTCCGCCATGCCGCATCTGTCCCGGCGCGCCCGTCTGACCGGCGCCCTCCTGTCCGCTCTGTCACTCGCGCTCGCGCTGCCGGCGTCGGCCGCCGACCCCGGCACGCAGCGCATCGAGCGGATCCTGGCGCAGACCCCGCTGATCGACGGGCACAACGACCTGCCATGGGAGATCCGCAGCCGCTTCGGCGGCGACCTCGAAAAGGTCGACCTGAGTCGCTCCACGGTGGCGCTGCCGGCGCCCGAGGGCAGCCCGCCGCTGATGACCGACATTCCGCGCCTCAGAGCCGGGCACGTCGGCGCGCAGTTCTGGTCGGTGTGGATTCCGGCGGATACGCAGGGGCCTCAAGCCGTGCAGATGACGATCGAGCAGATCGATCTCGTGAAGCAGATGTGCGCGCGCTACCCGAAGGACCTCGCCATGGCGTACACGGCTGCCGACATCGTACGGCTGCACAAGTCCGGCCGGATCGCCTCCCTCATCGGCGTCGAGGGCGGCCATCAGATCAACAACTCGCTCCCGGCGCTGCGCGCCTATTACGAGCTCGGCGCGCGCTACATGACGCTCACGCATTTCGCCAACATTCCCTGGGCGGACTCGGCCACCGACAACCCCGTGCACCACGGCCTGACGCCCTTCGGCAAGGAGGTGGTGCGCGAGATGAACCGTCTCGGCATGCTGGTCGACCTCTCGCACGTGTCGGCCGACACCATGCGCGCGGCGCTCGCCGTCACCGAGGCGCCGGTCATGTTCTCGCATTCCTCGGCGCGCGCGCTGGTCGACCACCCGCGCAACGTGCCCGACGACGTGCTGCGCCTGGTCGCGGCCAACGACGGCGTAGTCATGGTCAACTTCTACCCGGGCTACGTCTCGGAGGCGCGGCGCCGCTGGGAAGCCGACCGTGCGGCCGAGCAGGCGCGCAACAACAGCCCGCCGTTCGGCGGGCTGTACATCGGCCAGCCCGAGCGTGCCAAGGCGGCGCTCGCCGAGTGGGAGCGCACGCATCCCAAGCCCGCGGTCGGCATCGGCGACGTGGCCGATCACATCGAGTACATCGCCAAGGTCGCGGGCGTCGATCACGTGGGCCTCGGCTCGGACTTCGACGGCATACCCGAGGCGCCCGCGGGTCTCGACGGCGTCGACAAGTATCCGGCGCTGCTCGCCGAGCTCGCCCGCCGCGGCTGGAGAGATGCCGATCTCGCCAAGGTCGCCGGCGGCAACCTGCTGCGCGTGCTGGCGAAGGCGGAAGAAGTGAGCGCGCGGCTGCGCACGACGCGCGGCCCCTCGACGGCCACGCTCGCGCAGCTCGACGGACATTAGTTGATTGGGCAAAAGTCGCCTGCGGCGCTTTTGCCGGACATCAGCTTCGTTACCGGCGGCAAAAGGCGCGGCTTTTGCCGCCTGCGCATCAGAAAGCGATTTCGGCGGACCGGCAACCTACGGCATGCTTCGCAGGTACTGGTAGGCCTGCCGCGCCGCGTCGAGCTCGCTCATGCGCGTGAAGGGCCCTTCCTGCTCGGCGAAGTAGTGCTTGAGCCCGGCTTTCTCGGCGGCGGCGAGGATCGGCCGGTAGTCGATCATGCCGTGCCCGAGCTCGGCGCCCGGATGCGCGGGCGCGTCGGGGGCGCGCGGCCCCGCGGGCGCCGGCAGGAAGTCCTTGACGTGGATCATCGGGAAGCGATGTGGATAGCGCGCGAAGTACGCGCGCGGATCGCGTCCGCCGAGCGTCATCCAGCCACAGTCGATCTCGAACTTGACGAGCTGCGGATCCGTCTCCTGCAGCAGCAGGTCGTAGCCGATGGCGCCGTCGCCCTGATCCGCGAACTCGAAGTCATGATTGTGATAGACGTACTGAAGCCCGACGCGCCGTGCCTGCTCGGCGATGCGGTTGGCGAGCGCGGCGGTGCGGTGCGCCTCCTCGAGGCTCATCCCGGACGCTCCGGCGCCGCCCGGGAGCTCAGGCAGCACCAGCGCGCGCAGGCTGCCGCTCGCCGCGTAGCGCGCGCCGAGCGCATGCGCGTCGTCGAAGGACGCGCCGAGCTTGTCCGGCTCGAAGCCGAGGTGGGCGCTCGGACAACCGAGCCCCGCCTCGTCGAGCAGGCTGCGGAACTGCCGCGCGCTCAAGCCCGCGAAGCCGGCGGTCTCCACCTCGCCGTAGCCGATCGCGCGCAGCGCCTTGAGCGTCCCCGCGGGGTCCGCTTGCAGCGAGTCCTTGACCGCATACAGCTGGATCCCGACCGGCCCGCCGAGCGGCGTGGCGCGCAGCGCGCCCGGCGCGGCCTGAGCTGCGAGCGCGGCCAGCCCGCAGCGGCCGGTATATTCCAGGAAGGCTCTGCGCGTCGTGGCGCTCATGGGGACAGGGCCCGTGCCAGCTCCTCGATCAGATCCTGAACGTCCTCCACGCCGACCGAGAGGCGGATCAGCCCGGCGTCGATGCCGAGCGCCTTGCGCGTCGCCTCGGGGAGCGAGGCGTGGGTCATGATTCCCGGATGCTCGATGAGACTCTCGACGCCGCCCAGGCTCTCGGCGAGCGCGAACAGCCGGCAGCGCTCGAGCGTACGGCGCGCCGCTTCGAGTCCGCCACGCAGCACCGCGGTCACGATCCCGCCGTAGCCGCCCCGCATCTGCCGCCGCGCGAGCGCGTGCTGCGGGTGGCTCTCGAGCCCCGGGTAGTACACCCGCTCGACCGCCGCGTGCTGCTCGAGGAAGCGCGCGACGGCGAGCGCGTTGGCGCAGTGCCGTTCCATGCGCAGCGCCAGCGTCTTGATGCCGCGCAGCGTGAGGAAGCTGTCGAACGGGCTCGACACGCCGCCCACGGCGTTCTGAAGGTAAGCGAGGCGCTCGGCGAGCTCGCTCCCGGCGCGCACCACGGCCGCGCCGCCGATCGAGTCCGAGTGGCCGTTGAGGTACTTGGTGGTCGAGTGCACTACGACGTCGAAGCCGTGCTCGAGCGGGCGCTGCAGGTAGGGCGTCGCGAAGGTGTTGTCACAGACGCTGATGAGGCGATGCTTCCTCGCCAGCGCGGCGACCGCGGTCAGGTCCACGACCTTGAGCAGCGGGTTGGTCGGGGTCTCGACCCACACGAGGCGCGTGTCGGGACGCAGCGCCGCCTCGAGCGCTGCGGGCGCGGTGAGATCGACGAACGAGATGCTGAGGCCCGCCGAGCGCTTGCGCACGTTCTCGAACAGCCGGTAGCTGCCGCCGTAGAGGTCGTGCATCGCCACGACGTGCGAGCCGGCATCGAGCAGCTCGAGGAGCGTCGCGCTCGCCGCCATTCCCGAGGCGAAGGCGAAGCCCGCCGCGGCGCCTTCGAGGTTGGCCACCGCCGCCTGCAGCGCATCGCGCGTGGGATTGCGGCTGCGCGAGTAGTCGTACCCCTGGTGCACGCCGGGACTCGACTGCACATAGGTCGAGGTCGCGTAGATCGGCGGCATCACCGCGCCGGTGAGGGGATCGGGGTGCTGTCCGCCGTGGATCACGCGGGTGGCGAAGCGCTGCGCGGCGTTATCGTCGCTCATGGGTAACTCGTGGTTGCCTTAAACGGTGAGCGCAATTCGATCACGGCGGCAGGCGGCGGCGCAGCCAGTTGAGCAGGTCGATGCGCGTCACCAGCCCCTGGAACTCGCCCCCGTGCATGACGATCGCCACCATGCCGCGCTTGAAGATCTCCATGAGCTGCCCGATCGGAGCGTCGACCGGCACCGTGACCAGGTGACTCGCCATGGCGTGCGTCACCGGATCGTTGAAATGCTGCGGATTGTCGACGACCTCGAGAAGAATGTCCTCCTCGTCGACGATGCCGACGATGCGCCCGTCGTGCATCACCGGCACCTGCGACACGTCGTAGAGCTTCATGCGCCGGTAGGCGGCCAGCACCGTCTCGGTGGAGTTCACCGTCACCGAGGCGCGGTCCTTGTGGCGGCGCACGATGAGGTCGCGCAGGTCGCCGTAGCTCTCGCGCTCGAGGAAGCCCTGATCGAGCATCCAGTAATCGTTGTAGACCTTGGAGAGGTACTTGTTGCCGCTGTCGCACACAAAGGTCACGACCCGCTTCGGCTCGCGCTGCGCACGGCAATAGCGCAGCGCCGCCGTGAGCAGCGTCCCGGTGGAGGTGCCCGCGATGATGCCCTCCTGCTTCAGGAGCTCGCGACAGGTGGTGAAGGCCTCGGGATCGGAAATGCTGTAGGTCGAGGTGACGCGCGAGAAGTCCGCGACCGGCGGCACGGAGTCCCCGCCGATGCCCTCGACCAGCCACGGCGCCATCTTCTCCGGGAGCTTGCCGGTGCGCGCGAAGTGCGCGAGTCCCGAGCCCATCGGGTCGGCCAGCACCATCTCGACGTGCGGCGCCGTGCGCGCGAAGAAATGCGAGAGGCCGGCCAGCGTGCCGCCGGTGCCGACGCCGCACACCACCGCATCGAGCCTGCCGCCCATCTGCTCCCAGATCTCGGGCGCGGTGGTCTCCTCGTGGGCCTGGGCGTTGACAGGATTGCCGAACTGGTTGACGAAGTACGCCTGCGGCGTCTCGCCCGCCAGCCGCTCGGCGACGTCGCGGTAGTACTCCGGATGCCCCTTGCTGACATCCGAGCGGGTCATCACCACTTCGGCGCCCATGGCCTTGAGGTGAAAGATCTTCTCCTGACTCATCTTGTCGGGGATCGCGAGCACCAGGCGGTAGCCCTTCTGCGCTGCGACCAGCGCCAGCCCCAGGCCGGTGTTGCCCGCGGTCGCCTCGATGAGAACGCTCCCCGGGCGGATGTGGCCGGCGCGCTCGGCGGCCTGGATGAGATAGAGGCCGATACGGTCCTTGATCGAGCCGCCGGGGTTCTGGTTCTCGAGCTTGAGGAACAGCTGACAGGGGCCGGTGTCGATGCGGCGCACCGCCATGAGCGGCGTATGGCCGATCATCTCCAGCACGTTGCCGAAGCTTTGCGGTGACATGTCCGATCCTTCAGCGCCTGCCGTGCGCCGCGGGGTCGAGTGGAGTCTTGCGCGGATTGTACGGTCAGGCGGGGGCCGCGGCGACAATGAGGCCGGCGCCGAGCCATCCGGCCAGCAGTGCGGCGGCCTCCTGGGGCGCCCGCTCGGAGCCGTGCGCCTCGGCGAGGAGCTCGCACAGCTCGCCGAAGCTTCGGCCCGCGCGTGCCGCATCGAGAGCGGCGGCCTCGGCCGCCTCGAGCGAGCGAAAGTAGCTGTGCAAATCCTGCCGCCACGCGAGCCATTCGACGGGCTCGGCAACGACGCGCAGCTCCGGCCGCTCGCCGCCCTCCGTCAGCGCCTTCCACAGTTGCGGCGCGTTCCAGCGGAGCGCCAGCCGGCGTACGCTCGGGTGAAACGTGAGGCGCAGCGCCGGCCAATCCGCGAGCCGCGCGCGCGCGAGCGCCGCAGCGGAGAGCGGCTCGGCGTCGGCGGCGTCGAACACCGCGCACAGCAGCCACTCGAAGCGCGCCAGCTCCGCGAGCAGCGGCACGTCGGCGTAGTCGGCGTGCTCGCCGAGAAACTCCGCGAGCGCACCGCCGTAATGCCGGATGGAGAAGTACGGCGAGTCGTGCGTGCGGACGTACTTGGCGCCGAGGCTCTGAAAATCCTCCTCGCCAAGGAGCGCGGCGAGCGCCGGGTAGCTGCTCTCGAGCGCATCGATCAGGCGGCTGCCGTAGGCGCCGGCGTAGATCCCGAGCCGCGTCCCGATAGGCACGCGTGCGCTGCCGGCGACGCACGCCTCGATGCCGGGCGTGCCGCGCAGCAGATAGTCCTGGAACTCGCCCTGGATGCGCGCGAGCTCGCTCACGGGGCGCCGGCCCTCAGGAGCGCAGCGGCACGCGCGACCGGCGCGGCCGTTCCGGCCTCCTCGAGCGCGCAGCGCGCCGTGGCGCGCGCCCGCTCGAGCTCCGCGCACAGCTCGCCGAGCGGCGGGATGTGGTCGTCGCGCTCGATCATGGTCGAGATCGGCCCCAGGCGCCGCACGGCGCTCGCATACAGCTCCCACACCGCATCGCGCACCGGATGATCGTGGGTGTCCACGAGGTAGTCGCCGTGGTCCTCGTGCCCGGCGAGATGGATCTGCTGCACGCGCGCGGGCGGAATCGCATTGAGATAATCGAGCGGGTCGAACTCGTGGTTCACCGCGCTCACGTAGATGTTGTTGACGTCGAGCAGGATCAGGCAGTCGGCCCGCTCGGCGATCTCGGCGAGGAACTCCCACTCGGTGAGCGGCGCATCGCGGAAGCTCACGTAGCTCGAGACGTTCTCGAGCAGGATGCGCCGCTCGAGCACGTCCTGCACGGTGCGCACCCGGGCCACTACGTGATCGACGGCCTCGCGGGTGTAAGGCAGCGGCAGCAGGTCGTGCGTGTTGCGCCCGGCGACACCGGTCCAGCACAGGTGATCCGAGATCCACTCGGGCTCGAGCCGCGCGGCGAGCGCCTTCACCTGGCGCAGATACTCGCGGTTCAGGGGCGCGGTGCTGCCGATGGAGAGCGACACCCCGTGCATGACCACCGGGAAGCGCTCGCGGATGCGCATCAGATAATTCAAGGGCTTCCCGCCCGGCACCAGATAGTTCTCGGTCAGCACCTCGAACCAGTCGATCGGCGGGCGCTCGGCCAGGACCGCGTCATAGTGATCGACGCGCAAACCTAAGCCAAAGCCGAGGGAGGGTCGGGTCAGCACTGGGTCCGTCTCTCTGGTAACTGTGCGATTGTAGCGCGCGGCTCATCCAGTAGACCGGACCGTGCGCTACTGGATTGCCGGGCGCCGTTCTGGCCCCTTGAAATGTGGCAGGCGCGAATCGATTACAATCGACTGGCCCGCGCCTGCCCTACGCATCCCGCGGCTCTCTCAGGTGACGGTGAAGGAATGACCGAAGCTTCCGGCGACGCCATCCGCGTGCGTGGCGCGCGCCAGAACAATCTCAAGAATCTCGATCTCGACATCGCGCTGAACGAGCTCGTGGTCGTGACGGGCGTGTCCGGCTCGGGCAAGTCCTCGCTCGTGTTCGACACTCTCTACGCGGAGGGGCAGCGCCGTTACGTCGAGACCTTCTCGCCGTACGCGCGGCAGTTCCTCGATCGCATGGACAAGCCGCAGGTCGACTCGATCGCGGGGATTCCGCCCGCGATTGCCATCGACCAGACGAACCCGGTGCGCACCTCGCGCTCGACCGTCGGCACCATGACCGAGCTCAACGATCACCTGAAGCTCCTGTACGCGCGCGCCGCGCAGCTTCACTGCCGGCGCTGCGGCGAGCCGGTGCGGCGCGACAGCGCCGAGAGCATTTACGCCGACATGAGCGAACGGGCCCGAGCCGCCGGCGACCCGCGTCTGGTGCTCTCCTTTCCGGTGCCCGTGCCCGGCAACTTCACCGAGGCCGAGGTGCGCGAGCTCCTCGCGCG
>JASHQW010000177.1 GCA_030038875.1 Gammaproteobacteria bacterium
CAAGAAGCCCGTGCAGGAAGGTCTTGGCCTCGAAATACAGCGAATGGTTGATGTAGTCCTCGGGACGCTCGAGCGGGCTGCGCTGGTTGCGGAACACGTCGCGGAAGATGTCGCGCGTCCAGACGTGCCTGACCTCGGGCCAGATCGGCGCGAACAGCCGCTGCAGGTGCTTGTTATCGAGCAGCCGCTGCCAGAACACATAGTAGCGGTCGACGTACTGCTCGAAGTCGTTGGCGCTCGCGGCACGGTAGTAGCGCCACGGATAGCCGCCGAACAGCTCGTCGCCGCCCGCGCCCGACATCACCACCTTGACGAACTTGCCGGCGAGCTGCGCGGCGTAGTAGTTCGGGTAGCTCTGTCCGACGCGCGGCTCTTCCAGATGCCAGGCAAGTTTCGGCAGCACCCGTTCCATGTCGCCCGCCTTGAGCACCATCTCGTAGTGCTCGGTGCGGAACCGCGCCGACATGGCCTCGGCCTTGGCACGCTCGTCGAAGCTCAGCTCGATGCCCGACGCCGAGCTCAGGTCGAAGCCGCAGGTGAAGGACTTCAGATACGGATAGCAGCGCGCCGCGACCGCGGTGATCGCGCCGGAGTCCATGCCGCCGCTCAGGTAGCTGCCGACCTCGACGTCGGCGACCAGCTGCCGGTTGACCGCCTGCTGGAACAGCCGCGACAGCTCCTCGCGATACTCGCGCGCATCGCCCCGCCCGCCCGGCTCGTAGAAGTGAAAGTCCCAGTAACGCGTCTGTACCAGGCGCGGCTCACCCGCCGCGTCGGGCTCGAGCTGGGCGTAATGCCCGGCGGGCAGGATCTGCATGCCCTCGAGCAGCGTACGGTCGGTGAAGAAGTTCTGGAACGTGAAGTACTCGAGCAGCGCCGCCTTGTCGAGGCGGCGCTCGATGGCCGGCAACGTCAGGATGGCCTTCTGCTCGGATGCGAAGGCGAACACGCCCCCCTGTTGCAGGTAGTAGAGCGGCTTCACGCCGTAGCGGTCACGCGCCAGCACCAGCCGGCGCTCGCGGCGGTCCCAGAGCGCGAGGGCGAACATGCCGTTCAGCCGGGGGATAGCCGCTACGCCCCAGGCCGCAAGCGCGTTCAGCACCACCTCGCCATCGGTGCCCGAGCGGAACCAGTAGCCCTGCGCCTCGAGCTCGGTGCGCAGCTCGCGGAAGTTGTAGACCTCGCCGTTGTAGCTCAGCACGAAACGGTGGTCGGCGCTCACCATGGGCTGATGGCCGGCGGGTGACAGATCGATGATGGCGAGCCGCCGGTGTCCGAGTCCGATGCTGCCTTCGACCCAGTGGCCCTCGCCGTCGGGGCCGCGATGAGCGATGGCGTCGGTCATGCGGCGCAGACTCACCGCCGAAACCGACTGCCCATCGGTGTGCACCAGACCCGCAATGCCGCACATCAGACGATGCTCTTGAGCGTCGCGACCACGTGGCGGTAGTCATCCTCGCTCATGCGGTTGTGCAGCGGGATGGCCATCGTCTGCGAATCGCAGTCGCGCGCCGCGGGGAAGTCCGCCGGCGCCAGCCCGAAGCGCCGGCGGTAGTAGCCGAGCATGTGTACCGCGTGGGTACCGGGACGGGTGCTGATGCCGGCGCCTTGCAGCTCTTCCATGATGTCATTGCGCGGCCGCGGCGCGCGCTGCGGGTCGACGTAGGTGACGAACGCCTGCCAGGCATGGGCGCCGTCCGCGGGCAGGCGCGGCATGCGCAACCAGGGGATGGCGGCGAGCTCCTGCAGGTACCAGCGTGCCCAGTGGTCGCGCTCGGCGATGAAGCGATCGAGCTTGGCGAGCTGCGCCAGCCCGACCGCCCCCTGCAGGTCGGTCATGCGGTAGTTGAAGCCGAGCAGGTTGAACTCCGCCAGCAGGTAGGGCCTCGGCCCGCGGTGGCGCTGCTCCTCGGAGATCTCCGCGCCGTGGTTGCGCAGCATGTCCGCGGTGTGCGCCAGCTGCGGGTCGTCGGTCGTCACCATGCCGCCCTCGCCCGTGGTGATCGACTTGCGCGGGTGAAACGAGAACGCCGCCGCCAGCCCCAGGCCGCCGGCGGAGCGCCCACGGTAGCTGGCGCCGGCAGCGCAGGCGGCGTCCTCGATGATCGGCAGCTGCGTGGGCAGCACCGCACGCAGCGCCGCCATATCGGCGCACAGTCCGAACAGATGCACCGCGATCAACGCCCTGGTGCGCGGGGTGAGCTTGCGCGCCACGTCGGCGGGGTCGAGGTTGTAGGTCTGGCGGTCGACGTCGGCGAGCACCGGGGTCGCGCCGCAGTAGAGCACCACGTTCGCGGTCGCCACCCAGGTGAACGCCGGGACGATCACCTCATCTCCCGGCCCGATGCCTAAGGCGGCGAGTATGAGGTGCAGGCCGGTGGTGCAGCTGCTGGTGGCGAGCGCGTGCCGGACTGCGTGGCGCGTGGCGAAGGCCGCCTCGAACTGCGCGACCTTCGGTCCCTGGGTCAGCCAGCCGCTCGCGAGCGGCTGGCGCGTCGCCTGCCACTCCTCGTCGCCGGTGCTCGGCTGCGAGATCTGGATGAGCTTCCTCATGCCGGCAGGCCGACTGCGAGGCGCCGCGCGGCGACTTCGCTGCGGTGGCCGTCGCGCCAGTCGATGAGCCGCCGCAGCCCTTCGCGCAGCTCGATCGCTGCAGTGAAGCGGATCTCGCCGCTGGCGCGCCGTGGGCAGCCGATGCGGTTGCGCACCAGGGTCGCCTGGCTGCGCGGCGCATAGCTGATCGGCTCGCGGCAGCCGGTGAGCTCGAGCAGCATCTCGGCGAGCTCGCGCAGGGAGGTGCGCTTGCCGGTACCGACATTGTAGAACCGGTCGGTGGTGTCGGCCTGCATGGCGCACACGTTGGCGCGCCCGCAATCCTCGACCGCGACAAAGTCGAAGGCCTCGCTGCCGTCGCCGAGAATCGTGGGCCCCTGGCCACGGTCGATGGCATCCAGCATCTTCATGATCACGGCGATGTAGGCACCCTGGTAGTCCTGACGCGGCCCGTAGACGTTCATGTAGCGCAGGCCGACGTAGTTGAGCCGGTAGCGGTGGTGGAAGGCCCGCAGCATCGCCTCGCCGGCGATCTTGGTGGCGCCGTAGAAGTTCTGGTTGTTGAAGGGGTGCTCCTCGTCCATGGGCTCGCGTACCGCGTCGCCGTACACCGAAGCCGACGACGAATACACCAGGCGCTGCACGCCGCAGGCGATACAGGCCTCCAGGACATTGAAGGTCCCGCGGACATTGACGTCGAAGGCGCTGCGCGGGTACTCGTGACATTGCAGCAGCCACAGGGCGGCGAGATGAAATGCGCCGTCCGCTCCCTGGAGCGCTGCCTGCAGGATGTCGGTCTGCAGCACGTCGCCGCCGGCTTCGAAGATCCTCACCCGCGGATCGCGCAATGCCGCATGCAAGTTCTCGTAGCGGCCGCGCACGAAGTTGTCGTAGATCACGACCTCGCGCACGTCGTGTCGCAGCAGCTCATCGACCGCATGCGAGCCGATCAGGCCCGCACCGCCGATCACTACCAGCTTCTTGCCCTTCAGTTCCATGTATCAACCTTTGCAGCGGCCCGCGAGTCACGCACCGAGACAGCGGCACCGGCCGCCGCGCAGCTCGTAGACCTCGTGCGTGTGCGGGCAGGTGGCCGAGGCGTCGCCCCGGAGCGGCAGCTCGAGCCGCTCGCCGTAGCGGCTCATCCAGCCGATCTGCCGCGCCGGCACGCCCGCGACGAGTGCGTAGGCGGCGACGTCGCGGTTCACCACCGCACCGGCAGCGACGAAAGCGTAGGTGTCGATGGTCGTCCCGCAGATGATGGTGCAGTTCGCCCCCAGGGTCGCCCCGCGGCGCACCAGCGTGACACGGAACTCATTCCTGCGGCTGACGGCCGCGCGCGGGTTGTAGACGTTGGTGAATACCATGCTGGG